>JANMEE010000031.1:0-24047 GCA_031376645.1 Dolichospermum sp. OTE_75_concoct_329_sub
ACATTCGATGTTGTCAGTTCTGCTCAGACAGAGGAATTTGGCAAACCCCATCCGGCAGTGTATCTGACAACTGCCCATCGTCTTGGAGTGCATCCCCAAAAGTGTGTGGCGTTTGAAGACTCTATTCGCGGCATCATCAGTGCTAAAGCAGCTTCCATGCAATGTATTGCCGTCCCAGCATTAGAAGAAAGAGAAGATCCCCGATTTGCGATCGCAGATGTCAAGCTGGATTCACTTGAACAGGTCAATGAGTCATGGCTGAAGGAGTTTTTCACCTCATCTCACTACAAAAAATGGCAGCAATATTGAACATTGTGCTATTTTTTATCAGGCAGATTTCTCGGTGGAATCAACCGTCCTTGATAAAAGCGTCGTTCTAACCTACCCAAACCAAACCAAATCCCAGCACCACTGATTACAAGCAGGGTGAGAAAACTAATAGTGAAAATATCCGTTTGACTATAAATAAATATCAGCAAGGGAAGCAACGCCCAAACCAACACTGTCACCACAGCAACTCCCACCCGTAACCGTTGCAGATTAGCCAGCGCAGTCCGGCAACTAGCACATTTTTCTGTGTGAGAATGGTATCTATCTAATAAATCTTCCTTCGGTAATGACGGTGATAGAGTTTTACCAGGAAACGGATCAAGACTATATTGATTCACCCAAGAACGCAACTGAAAGACAAACAAATCTGCCTTAGTTGGCAAATAAAACGCCTTAGTAAAATTATCACTACCACCACTTTTTTCTAGATACCGTTCTTGATGATGCAAGAAAATTTGGTCATCTTCTAAAATGCTATTTTGGCCAATATGTGAATACCAGCGTGGAGTCAACTTCAAAAACAGTCCTGGTATTTTGGAAGAGAACTTGAACGGAAAAATCGCAAATAACCGACATTCTCCCTTGCGTATAGGAGTGGCATAAACCACCGTTAAAGTCCTACCAAACTGCTTAGAGGTCAAGTCATGCCACATTAAACCAGGGGCAATAAAAGTAGTATATTGTTTTCCTAAAGTACCTTTACGTGGTCCTGCTTCCCAAACTCCTTTAAATCCCCATTTTCCAGATTCTACAACTTCCAATTCCACCGGAGATACATTCGCTCGGTTGCCGACGGTACGGTGATGGGTGTAAGGAATATGACTGGAATCAAGGACGTTTTCCATCAACGTCAGGGCATCATACGGGATATCTCGAAAAGTATTCAGGCAAATCCAGTCATCCGGGTCTTCGTCTAAAATATCAACAATGGGAACTTTGGTTTTAGCTGCATTTTCCGCAGAACCAGGATAAACAAACAACATTCCTTGGCGAACTGTGGTTGGGAATGAAGTTACACAGGCACGTTGAGAAACTTCTGCTTTTCCACCTTCAACTTGCTGGGGGATAATTGAACACTTTCCCGTTCCTGAAAAAGCCCAACCATGATAAGGACATTCTAACAATCCATCCTCATTAATTCTTCCTTCCGATAGTGGTGCTAACCGATGGGGGCATTGGTCTAAAAATGCTCGCCACATCTGCTGATTATTATCCCACCACAAAACAATATCCCGTTCTAGCAAAGTGAAACGAGTCGGCAGGGTTTTATCTAAATCTTTCACATAATAGACAGGATACCAAGCCTCTTGCCAATCAAAGCGTTCTGGGTCAATTCCACCTGCGCTTAGTGATTCTGTTGTTATAGTTGGAGATATGACTACTTGAGGAGATGCCTCTGACTGGATCATGCTATTGGACATGGTAGGATCAACAATAATTTTAACTTTCTAGTCCCTTCCCAAATTAACAATTTTTTAATCACCCTCGCAGATAGATTTCAAAAACCAGCCGATTGTTTAAAAATTACAGAAATACCCGGTAAGTGTAAAACTCAGTCCTTCGACAAGTTCAGGAACCATCACTTGGTATCCGCTCAATAAATGGGGGCGGACTAGCTGTTGGGGAACGATTTTACGCCATTTGAGGCTTGTCATGGAAGGATCGGATTATTGAGCGGTTATATCACTTGAGCGCTGATATATAAGCTACACTATGGCTTACGCCACGCTTCGCTATCGGCAAGTCTGACATCAGTTCATACCAAAATATTTTAACACTATGGTAGTAGATACGGAAAAAAGTACAGCAGCTAAAACAGCTTTACGTCAGGCATTAGCTGCTCGTGGTGGTAATACTAAGGACAAAACTGTAATTGCGGCGATTGAAAATCTCCAATCTCTTAACCCAACGACAGCACCAACCCACAGTGGTAGTTTCATGGATAGTGAATGGTTGTTAATAAGTGCGCCAAATTTTCCTCAAGGTGAGCAACTTGCAGATGGCAGATATGCCTATACTTTGAGTCGTTTGGCTTTTAATATGTTTCAACCGACAAAACTAAAAGTGGTGATTGACCGCGTTTTTCAACCTGTATTTTTGTTAGGAAATGGAGAGCAGCGAACTCATGACATTGTTGTGGAATTTACGACTATTGATGAATCTGTTCCTCAACTATCTGGGATTATTCGTAACCAAGGAATTTGTCAGCCGGTAAGTGATACGGTGCTGCAAGTGCAATTTACGGGAGGAATTTTAAAACCGCAATCGGCAACTAAAATGGACGAGTGGAAGGCTGTTTTTGGTGAGCAAGGTAAGTCTAAAAAAACAAGTTGGCAAGATAGTTTGATGTCCGGTTTTTTGAAGTTGATGTTTGGTCTAGTTCCTCCACAAACTATGAATCCAGAAACTGGAGAAGTTTCTTTTGTTATGAATCGTTCTCCCAAAGGACGTTTAGAAATCCTTTATTTAGATGAAGAACTGCGGATTACTCGTGGAGAAAAAGGAACTGTTTTAGTTTGTGAACGATTATAGCGTTTACTGGACTCCTACCGCAGTGAAGTCAAAAGTTATAGCTGTGTCCCCGCTTTTGCGGGGATTGCCCTCGTGAAACTTGTCTTCGTAAAAACGGGTAACAGGGCTTAAAAGTAATAGATCATAATTAATCAAAATAATTACTTTGCAGCTAACCGCTGCCTGGGAGAGATGCAATTTTCTCCCAACTATGTCAATAATTAATCTGGCTGACATTCAACAAATTAAGAAAACTCAGCAACAACTTTTATTTCCCCAGCAAAAACATTATCCAAATCACTCTGCTGTTGATTCTATTATTGCAGAGAACTTCCATTTGCTGATGAAACAATTATTTTTACAACTTCCTGTAGAACCTTTATTAAATGCCCATCCTCAAATTGCTCAATGGGTTGCTCAAGTACAGGAACTTGCACCAGAAATCTTTCAATCTCGCAAGAAATTATTAGTTGATAACCCAGTCATTGCCCCCCTAATGATTAATAACGATAATTACTTTATTCAAGTCACCACAAATATAGCATTTAAACAAGGTATTCCCAGACTTTATGAATGGGCTGTGCGTCATCCTCAGTTAAGCTGGCAAGACCGAGTAAAATTGTGGACTACGACTATTCAATACTCAGTTATTCCTAACCAAATGCAGCTTGTGATTATAGCATTAGACCCTGTGAAACCACCCCAAAGATTCAATATACGCTGGAACAATAAGTATCATCGGCAGACTGAAAAATGGTTAATTAAACTCCTGAATCAACCTCAACAGAATGATGCCCAATCAAATCAAATAAATCAGGAAATAACATCATCAATGATAAATTTAGCCGATATTTCTGAAGTTAGCATTTAACCCTCTTTTGTCACTTTTTCAAAATGAAAAGATGTAACCCTTATCAAAAAAGAGTTTTAATCTCAATTTCAACGTCATCTACTTCAACCTCTGCACAACCTTATTCATACAATTTCTTGGGCTTCACATCCACCAAAAACTGTTTTTTTAATATCTTCAATCTCACAATCTCTAACTTGCCAGTAATCGTCCCGTCATTTTTGATATAGATTATCCTAGATACTTAAAAACGATTCCAGTTAGACTTATGGATAACACGCTGCAATTATTAACCCCTATACAACTCGGTACTTACACCTTACCGAATCGTCTGGTGATGGCTCCTTTAACCCGCTGTCGGGCTGCGGCTGGCAACGTTCCCTACGAACTCCATGCCACCTACTATGCACAACGAGCAACCGCTGGACTGATTATTTCCGAAGCAACCCAAGTCTGTCCCCAAGGACAAGGTTATCCCGCTACCCCCGGCATCCATTCCGCTGAACAGATTGCTGGCTGGAAAAAAGTTACCCAAGCGGTTCACGACAAAGGTGGGCGCATTTTTCTGCAACTCTGGCACGTTGGGCGCATTTCCCATCCTGATTTTCAGCCAAATGGTGAATTACCCGTTGCCCCTAGCGCGATCGCCCCAACAGGAGAAGTCGGAACTTACGAAGGCATGAAACCCTACGTCACGCCCCGCGCCCTTGAACTCGAAGAAATCCCCAGCGTGATTGACCAATATCGTCAAGGTGCGAAAAATGCCCTCGAAGCAGGCTTTGACGGCGTTGAAGTACATGGCGCAAATGGTTATCTAATTGATCAATTTTTGCAAGACTGCACCAACCACCGCACCGATGCCTATGGCGGCTCAGTAGAAAATCGCTCACGCTTTTTGATGGAAGTTATGGAAGCCGTAACCGAAGTCTGGGGTGGCAATCGCGTTGGTTTGCGATTATCTCCTTCCGGCAGTTTTAACGACATGGGCGACTCAGACCCCAGGACTCTCTTTAGCTATGTCGTGCAGGAACTCAACAAATTTAACTTAGCCTACCTACACCTTATCGAACCCCGGCTCAACGCCAGCCAAGATACCCTAGAACATCTCAGTAGCGACCTCACTGCTGGTTTTTTCCGTCCCCTGTTTAACAGCAAAATTATTGCCGCTGGCGGATTAAACCGTGAAATTGGCGAACAAATCATCTCCAAGGGCGAAGCTGATCTAATTGCCTATGGTCGCATCTATATTTCCAATCCTGACCTGGTGAAACGTTTTGCCCTGAATGCGTCGTTAAATCCCTACGATCGCAGTACCTTTTATGGCGGCACAGAACAGGGCTACACTGACTATCCCTTTTTAGCTTAATCAGCAGAAGCCCCACGTCTCACTCTTAGGAGCGTGGGGATGCCAGTCGCCTGCGAAGGGAAACCCGTCTACAGCGCTGGCTCATGAATGCGCGTGAGTTGAGTTGCGTAGCCCAAATTGTATTTGAGCGTAGCGAAAACAAAGAAGGCTACAGCGACGAAACGAACAAAATATTGATTTTATGTTATTATAAGAGAGTAGGTGTAGTCCAATTAAATGCAGAAATGCAGCCTACAAAACAAAAAACAAATCTCAAAACCAAAGAACCGTGGGGCGCACGGTCTTAAAGCTCAGTTAATGTCCTCATAGAGGAGTCACTGAGAAGCCCACACTCACCTGAAAGGGAGTGTGTGGAGTACGTCACCAGAAGCGTAAAGTTATGACCTCGGAGTGCCGATTTTAAGAGTTGCTCTAGCTTGGTGATTGGCACTCCCAAAAGCTGCCTAGAAATATTTTTTGTGATTCGTGGCGATTGCCTCTGGCACTGCGCTCCGCGCAATCGCCCCCTGCGGTTGGTCGGCGTTGGTAATTACTGCATGAACAATGTTGAAAGCGAAGGTGTCGCACCTGGGCATTCAAAATCACGACCATTCTCAAAGCAAACCGTTAGGTTGAGGAGCCGTGGGGATTTTCCTCAAGGCAATGTGGGATACCACCTTTACCAACTCAGTTGGTGATGTTGTACTGGATGTTCACGATGTCGGGGAATGTCTCGGTTAAAAGTATCAGTGTCAACCTTGCAATCCTGGGGTTTGATAAACTCGTGCTGGAAAATTCTCCAAAACATCAGGTTCTTGATGATTACCAGACCCCTGTTCCTCCTGTTCCTGGACTGTGGCCACATCTTCCTCTGGTAATGGCAACATCCTTCCTGCTTCCTCAATGCGGTCATACAATGCCTGTGTGAGCATTTTAATATCAGGAATTGTTACCTGACTTTCTAAAGCCAGTCTAACTTGTGTTTCCCAAAGACCCTCGCTTTCTTTAGCTCTTTTTTCATCTGTTTTCGACACAGGAATAATTAAAGGATAGGGAATAGAAGCTTGTCCCCCGGAACTGTAACCAGGACTGGTAATTACACATTTACCTTGGGGAAACTTGAGAATTTCATCGGCACTGATAACAGGCATCTTTTGTAAATTCTCACTCCAGCTAATTGAACGGCTCATTTGTCCACCAAGAGTTCGCCCTGTAGTCCGATTTTTAATCAGCACTTCCTTTTCACCGTAACGCTTTGAGTAATCCTCCGCCGTTTTATAGTTACCAGGATTGAAAAGAACATGGGTACTGCAAGCCGATGCGATCGCACTTCCCATTTTATCCCCATAAATATCGTAAAGCTGCTCTAAACTTTGGATACCTAAAATAAAACAAGCACCATTAGAACGATATTCATTAATCCATTGTGGTAGTCTATCCAGCTTAATTGATGGTAATTCATCCAAAGAAATAATTAACGGGTCTTTACGGGGACGGCTCAAATTACCGACAATCATTAAGTGCATTGCTGCTGCCAGTAAAGGACCAACCACACTACGACGTTCATCATCTAGCTTGAACACCACCATTTCTCTACCTGATAGCTGAGTGGGAATATCCGATTGGCCGATGAATGCCCGTAACAAATCAGCTTGAATAGAAGATGAGAAAGTCCCTGCCGCTGTCGTCAAAATCCCGGAAATAGTCTTTTCTGCATCCTTAGCACTCAAAAATTGAATAAACGAAGTGGCGACCCATTCATCCAACCGTTTGGACTGGACCGCATGATCAAGACGTTGTACCAATTTTGGCAACCGCAACACCGCATACAGCATTGCCATATCTGGGTAAGGAGAACCCTTGACTAACTGTAATAGTGCTTTTGCTAACAAATCCCCAGCCTTAGCAAAGAACTCGTCACTTTTACCCCCACTAGCAGCATTGCGGTTAATCACTTGACCAATTTCCCCAGCCATCACCCCATCCCGTGCATCCCGCATAAAATCTAGGGGATTGATGACACCGCTAAAAGCTTCACCAGGGGCAAATACTCGCACTTTATAGCCATAACGTGCTGCTAGAGGAGCGTGGAGTCGCATTTGGTCGCCTTTTTTATCGTAGAGTAAAATCGGAAACCCTTGCTGCATGGCACTTTCTAGCATCCTGTCAATGGTCGAGTAAGTTTTCCCAGAACCAGGCGCACCTATTACCAGTGTTCCCCGTTCGGCATGAGGAAACCAAACTGTAGGTGCAGCACCCAGCATGGTTTGGAGGTTAGCCATTAACCCCCGCCACTTACCTTTTGTCCAGTAACGGGGTGTACCAGACCACAGGGTAACTTTATTGTGTTTGTGTTCTTTGATTTGCTTAAATGCCAGGTTAGTGGCTGCTAGTTTTTCGCTGACACCGCAGACTTTACCAGTGGTGATTTTGCCTTTACCCGTACCACTGATTTGCAGTAGTATTAAAACTACCAGCAGTCCAGCCATCATTGTCCAACCTTGGGGGTTGTTGTACTGTTGAAAGAATTTACCGAAGTCAATATTGGCTAGTGTTGGTTGGTAAGATGGTAGGTTAATTAGTGCTGTTTGAGTGGTGAGATGGTGGTTTGGTAAGTTTTGCTGGTAAAGGGTCATGGCAGTTGTGTATGGGTTTACCAGCAATTTTAGTTACCAAAGTGAAGTTAGGGTATTGACCTTTTGGATATTTTTTTGCAGTGCCGAATAACAAATTACTTGTCACTTTTACAAAGTGCTATCATTAAATAAAAAAATTCAAGCCACTTAACTGACTTAAATTTTAAAAAACTAACTCAAGATCGTAATGTTAACAAAAATTGATTGGCATAAAATTAACATTCATCTGAAAACCCTTTGGTAAAAAATATTAAATATTTATCTCTAATGATATTAATCAGTTAGTGCAACAAATAATTTATTAACTGTCAAAGTCTGTAGTAAAACTCTATGGTAAAACAGAGTATATACTATTAAATTCACCTATATATGTCTGATGCGACACCTGCTTATCGTGGCTATCGACTCCAAACCCTATACACTCTTGCTCGTATCCTTGAAGCTAATGAGAGAACCAATTTAATATTCCAACCTGAAGGTGTAGAAGATATTGCTATTTGGGATACAAATGATAATTTACTGGAAACTGTTCAGGTAAAGGCGTATGGAGCTAATTTAAGCCTCTCATTGCTTTCCCCAGATAAGGATGATTCTTTCCTCTACAGAGCGAAAAATTTGCTCAATACTTATCCTGAGATAACAATTAAGATAGCAAGTTTCGGAGAGGTTGGAACTGAATTGCTCCAAGCTACGCAAGAAGACGGACGAGAAAGACAGAGAGTCGCACAGAAAATATCCGAGTATAAAAGGATATCTGAGGCAGATGCCCTAAGATTGCTTAATCAATTGCAGATCACTACAGTTGTAGAGTCAAAACTCAAAGAAAGCGTCTTTACTACTCTCCAGAATTTGTGTACCGGGATAGATCCAATTCCTGCATTTGAGATGCTCAATTTCTGGTTGTATCTCGGTGCAGAGAAGAAATCAAAAATCACTCAGAATGACGTGATGCAGCGAATCAATAATGTTGGTCGATTTATTGCTGAACGAAATGCCCATCATGGTGAGTGGTTTAGATCCATTGTTCCAATCGAAAATCATGAGGTAGACGCTCAGACTAAGGAAAAGTTATCGGATGAGTTCTATCGTGGAATTTCAGCACGATATGAGCATATCCTTGCGGAAGTTGATAAACCTCGTACTAGCAAACTCAATGAGATTTCCCAAAAGTTCAAGCAGAATCAGGTAGTTATCGTTCACGGGGCTTCTGGCCAAGGGAAAACAACCATTGCATATCGGTATTTGCATGATTTCTTTCCAGAACAATGGCGTTTTCAAGTACGACTTGTTGAGAACCGTCAACAAGCTATAAACATAGCTACTGCACTTTCGGGACAAGCAAAGGCAATTGGAATACCACTAGCTGTCTACCTAGATGTTTCACCAAACGATATAGGTTGGGACGAACTTGTTAAACAACTAGCATCAAACAAAAATATCCAAATTCTAATCACAGTTCGGGAAGAAGACTTCCGTCGAGCTAGTATATCTGGTGCTGAAATTCAGTTTGCTGAGGTTGAGCTACAGTTTGAACGACCGGAAGCAGAAGAAATTTACCAATTTTTAGTTGAAACAGAGATACCAGATCGGTTTCTAGATTTTGATGATGCCTGGAATCGGTTTGGTGGCAGAGGTCCATTAATGGAATTTGTCTACCTCGTAACTCAGGGAAATTCTCTACGGGAAAAATTGCAGCAACAAGTCAAACGAATTCAAGATGAAGTAAGAGGCGGAAAATGTTCTGATACGGAACTTGAATTACTTAGACTTGTTTCGGTAGCTTCAGCTTTTGAAGCTCGTTTAAAACTTAGAGAATTAGTGGGTTTCCTTCAGTTGCCTTCACCACAACGAACTTTAGAACTGCTAGAGGAAGAATACCTGTTGAGAACCAGTGAAAATGGAACTTTAGTAGGAGGCTTGCACCCCATTCGCTCAACGATTTTGGCTAATATTCTGACTGATACAACATTTTATCCTTGGGCTGACAGTGCAAGTACCTGTTTGTCCTTTATCTTTGAACAAGATGTGGGCAGTTTTCTGCTTTATGCGTTTTCACGTCATCCACTTGAACTAGAGCCTTTGTTGTCTGCCCTCAATACCTATCAACCTAGACAATGGATTGCGATCGCTGGTGTTATACGTGCTTTGATTTGGCTTGGTACTAAAGAATACGTCGAAGCAAATCGACAACTGATTGAAGATGCCTATGAATTTGTTAATCACGGATGGGCTTTTGTTCTAGATTTTGACATTACTAATGCCAGTCTAGGGGTTCCTGAAAGATTCCAGTCAACACTAAGGGCGTTTCTGACTGAAGACCAACAATCTCAGATAAATGCTCTCGGAAATTGTCAAACAAACAAAATCGAGGTGTTTGTTCGGGCTACTAGATGGCTCTCGCGCCTAACTCATGAACCGATGCCACCTCAGTTTGAGGTGGATTGGATGGGGATGGCGGAAGTTTTGTTCTGGGTCGGACGATTGCAAATACCTTTGCCGATTTCCGATTGGCTGATTCCCGTTGATTTTGATGCTGCCGTCGAGACTTTACCTCTAGAAATTCTGGCAGATGTAGCAGTGGGATTGTTCTACGGTAATGAGGCAGCTTATCGCTCTTGGCTAAATACAAATTACGCAACATTGCTTGGTCGATTTCGCCAGGAAACTCGAACAGTGGCATGGGAAGATGATGGGCAAAACCTTCGGGCGCACTTTGTGGTTGAACTGTTTAAACCTAATGCTTCCCTTTCTGAAACTCAGACTAATCAAAAAGATATCCAAAGAGAATTTTTTAATGCCTCAATGGAACGACTGGGGTTGCTCAGACGTTTTTTCCCAGATCGTGAACGATATGGTAATCGAGGGTACGGACATTTGATTTGGATTAATGCCGAATTGCACGATGAAACTGAGAAGAATATTCCCATATCTAATTTCCCACTTCAGTGGCTTGTTTCAGTTAACGCCACGTTTAAGGCATTGGGAGAGCAGTATTTACGGACTGACACATGGGAAGCTTATGTTAAAACTGTCATAAAGTTGCGTCGAACAAACTTACAAATCCTACAACAACTTAGCCGAGGATTAGAAATTTACTTTAAAAACCAACAGATGACCCTAATCCTCGGTAAGTCTGTAAAATCTGATTTATGGATGCAAGGTCAGCAGCTTCTTAAATTATCTCCTTGGTTGCCTCGCTGTGCTTTTGACGAGTGGGGTTTTATTACTGAGAATATTGAGCGTACTGCTGAATCAAATCAGAACAATCTTTATCAAAGCCAAAATTTAGCCCTCGAAAAATATAAGACTTACATCAAAGCATTTAATGAATATATTCGTACATTCTCTAATTTCTTTGAGCAAGCTGGATGGGTGTTAAATTTCCATCCTTATTTAAGAAATGGTGAAAATGCTAAAGTTCAAGCAATTGCTCAGAACGCCGATATAGATTTAAGGGAAAAGGCACGTCTCTCTGTGTTGAATTTAGCGGATGCTTGGAAATCCCTACCTAAGCTACAAGAGGATTTTAGAAGACTCCTATATCAGTTTGTTGATAGCCAAGAGCTAAATAACCTAGAGCATCAGGAGCGAGAAACATTCAATTCTATATGGTATTTGTGGTATTTCTTTTCCTTTTATCCAAACAGACGGTTTCAGAATACCAGCCAGGACTGTATGCAACAGTTTAATAATAAAGTGAGGGAAATCAGAAAAAGTATTAGGAGGGAACTCCAAGCAATTTCCTCAGACAGTGTACAAGTTAGTATCCTTTCGGAAAATGTGCAATGGGAAGAAGAGCGATCGCTTTGGCTAAAGATTGATGGAGAGAATACCTTTGAGGTTTATGGAACTGTTGAAGCTGTAGTCACTGCAATTCAAGGGGCAATTAATTCGGTTCATAATAATGAGCTACGATACTACGCAATTGATTTTACATGGTCAAACATTATGATTGTGCCTTTAGTCAGGGGTAAATCTCTAGATGCAACAGCTTGGCGATTCTCCTCAATTCTGTTTTCAGTAGATCCTAATCGGGAGTTTAATCAATGGAATTTTGTACAAATTGCTATCCCATCTGATGCTTTTTCTCAATTGGCACTTTCAACGTGGAATCATCCACGATTAATAATTGCACAAAAGCTGATGGCACTTGTTTTTCAATTGTCACTTCTGGCTTCGCATATAAAAGATTTTGAAAGATTACCGGAACTAGACGAACAGGGACGTGAGGTGCTTCAGCAGTACATTCAACAATGCACAATGCTACTAAGTGAAACTTTTCAGGCAGTGTTAGATGTGGAAGCTGAAATTAGCAGTTATTTTAATGAACTATCGTCTCTGGAACAAACCAACCGGACATATTTAATTGCAGCAATGCAGATATTAGTAGAATTACATGAACAAATTTGGCCAACGGCTGATTGCAATAGAGACGGAAGGATCGAAGTAGTCATGACTCTAAGAGAAATATCTGAATGGGCAAGTCGCTTGAATTCAATTCAGCAACAGGTAAATGTCATGTATCTGTTTTTGGTATCGGATATGTTAGAGGAAGCAGAACAATCGGAAACCATTCATGAGAAAATACCAGGATAACCTAAAAATAAAGTTGATAATTAGCATGATCCTGAATTAATAGGATAAAAAAACTTGGCTCTCCCAGAGTAGTTATGGTAATTTAATAACAAAAAAATCTGAAAATCCTTATTAGACAGTGATTTCAGCAATCTAAAAATACAGATTTAATAAGGATCTGGTTTTATTGTATTAAAACCTTTTCTATCTAAGAATTTCAGATGATATTAAGTATTAATTTTACATAGCTAGTCTAGGAGAGCCAAAAACTTTGTGAGTTTTGGAGATGCCGCGATATGAAATAGAGTCAAGATAAATATTTTTGTTAATGAATAATGAATGTTATTTAGTATAGGAAGATATCTGTGGGAGCAAGAGAGCGACAAACCAACGTTTCAATAGTATGATTTCAACCATAACATTGCCACATTAGTCGCCGGAAGGTTCATGATGACATGAGTTTAATGGCACTGACAACCTCCATTTCAACCATAACCTTGCCGCAATGAGAATTTTCTAACTTGATGTTGCCGTAATTTTTCAGCATTAATAAAAATTTTTCTGTTTAAACCAGCTTGAATGATTGTTGAGTTAAAAATTTAATTGCATCTATTTTTCAACCATCATCTTGCCGTTGCTATTTTCAACCATCACCTTGCCGTTGCGGCAATTTCAAACTTGAAATCACACTACATTCAGGCAACGTTACTAACTAAATTTAGAGGCTAACGCCTCAGACTTTGGACAATCATATTTATGCAGTCCAATGGTTAAATCAAAAGTTACAAACAACTCTAAACACCCCCATCAATCCCCTCCCAAAACTGCTGCTACTAAACCTAAAACTACCAAAGCCAGAGCAACTGAAATTGATGATGATGACTTTGAAGGAGAAGAATTTGAAATAGACCCAGAACTCTTGAATGATAACTATAACCAAGTCCGTAAACCGCTTCTTCCCTATGGTATCGTCGTTAATGATAAACCTGCTGGACTATTAATTCCAGAAGACCAGTTAGAAAAAGCTGGTTGGCTGGAAATGCCTGAAGAAGACGACTTAACTACTGTCACATTAACTGAAGATGTCACCGGACTATTAATTACTGAAGGTCGGTTACTGGTTTTAGGTTTTGCACCAGAATATATCCGCTATAAATCAGATGTTGAAGATGTCGGTGGTTCGTTATTTGGACTTTATGATGATTATAAACAAAGTCTTGATAAAAGAACAATGGATGTCTGTTCAGAACACGCAATTATATTTCTGGATGACAAAAACAAACCATTACATACTACTCCTGTTGTCGTCCGCTTTAAAAATGTGGCTCTTTGGAGTTTTAAATCAGTCCGTGAGGAGTTTTACCGTTCCTTAGAGAAAACCTTTGCTGATTATTTCCAAGTACCATTTAGTGGTAAAAGTGATAAATGGCGAAGTTTAGGGGTGCTGGAAGTTGAGTTTAGAGCAATTAAAGAAGGTGAAGGTAAGAATAAACACAACTGTTGCAAAACTGTAGCCTATACTAAACCCACAGTTGAGAACTTTCCCCAACTGTATTTAGGTAAACCCGCAGCTAAAGCTTTAATTTGGCAACAACATGATGCTATCGCTGGTTTTAATGAACCACAATCTCTACCTGCTTTACCAGGAGAATCGGTATCTGTAGAGGTGGAAGTTTTACCACCAAACAAAAATAAGAACAAAAGTAAAACTCAAGCTGTCCGTAAATCCAAACCAACAACTAAACCACCTCGAAAAATTCAAATAATTGAAGATGACGATGATAAAAATGACGATTTAGACCCTGATTTAGACGATGATGATTTTGAATTTGAAGATGACGATGAACAAGATGATGACGAATAGTTGAGTGCTATTAAATTACCTGGGTTGAACATAAAATCTGCCGTAGTCAAAAACTATGGCAGGTTTCTCACTGAAAAAGCTAGACATTATTTTTCTTTACGGTTATTGAATAACAAGAACTGTTACTTAACTGATTTATTGATAGTAGCCAAAAGTTGACTATCTGCAACTTGATAACGATTACCATTAAAACAGAAATTCAATTGCCGTAATTGCTGTTTTTCAGTTTGCAATACTTTAATACAAGGTAAAGACTGATTGCGGTTTTCTCCTACTACGAATAATTGCTTTCCTGGTGGTAATGTGGGATTTAAATAACTCAAGAATACCTGAGTAATTGGTTTGTCATTTCTGAGCCAATAACCAGCATATAAACAACCTAAAGCACCACAAACATCTGGAGTATTAAAGTTGAAAAGTGTCAGCTTACCATCTTTTCCTGACACATTCCAAATCAGTATATTTTCAGCAGATGCTTTAGGATTCAAATTTGTATTGTCTCTAATCACTTGTTCTAAAACAGGAGTAGAAACAACATCAACAGCTTTATTCCAATTCACAGTTGTAGCATTTAAACTACATCCTCCTAAACTGAAAAGCATAGAAAGTAGCACAAAGATACTCAAGCCAACACGAAACCAATACACTCCATAACGTATTCTCATAGAAGGTTCTGGTAATTGATATGCTGTTGTTTCTAGTGAGTGAGATTGAGTAGGAGAGGCTGATAAAGAAGAAACTCCCGCTCCTACCGCTGCTTGCTCAAATTGTATTTTTGAATGCAAATCAATATCAAGTGTTTCCTTTGTTCCTGGCTCAGAAGATATAGAGGTTTTAGATAAATTAGTCATAAAGACCACGGTTATAAATGTAGAATTTGCAACTTTTAAAAGCGTGAAAAAAGACGAATACAGCAGATCGATTTGTTGTAAAAATAACTACAATAGCTAGGGCATTTATTTGTTAATCGTTCCCTATTCACTTTCAATTAAATGCGATATACTAACCGATATTTACTACCTCTAATTAGCAGTATTTTGAACATTACTAATATATCTAGAAGTGAAATTAGAAGTGCAGGTCAAAGTTCCATTGTCACTGTTATTATTGCTATATAAAGCTAAAGCAGCTTTGCCGTAATCTTTCAGACTAAGACGACCAAAAACATCAGAACTACTAGCGTCAACTTTACTATTATCACCACCAAAATGCTTTTGAGCTACTCGTTCAATCAGCCGTTCACCAGTGAATAATTGTCCTGTAATCGGGTCTATTTCCGTTTGAGTTACTTGAATTTTATTGGCAATATCAGCCATAAATGCCCTATCCTGATCAGCAGGAGGAAAAAACTCAAATAATTCAGCTTCAGTAGGTTGATAACCTTGTTTAACTCGCTCAAGAAACTCTTCCCCTCCAGACTTGGCAGCAATTAACCGCACTGCGTAGGGGTTGTAACTCATGAACTGATACCGTCCCAGTCCTCGACCACAATTTAACCCGTTATCCGCACAGGTATGCACACCAACAGCTTGATAATCCCCACTACCAGCACTTTCAATTTCGGCAATGGCGTTTCCTAGTAATGGCAAATTAACACCGGAAAAAGATTGACTGACAATTGAGCGATTAGCACTGGTAAATGTGCAAGGATGAATTTGACTTTTTACTGTACTACGTTGACTGAGATTACCTTTGACCTCTCTATTTGCACCCGTTGGTGTAGAAGTAGTATTAACACTTTGCTCATTCCCACTGTCCAAATTGCCTACAAACATCAAAGCATTCACCTGATAGCTGAAAAAAGGAATTGGACCGATAAAATAAGGTGTACAACCCATCTTCCAAGCGCAGAAACGAAAGTATAAAGCCGTATTTACTGTATCAGTGGTTTCATCTGTTTCCATAACCACAACTTTAAAAGCTTTACCAAAGGGTAAACGTCCTGTTGGTTCTCGTCCATTGTTAACTGCTTTGAGGATACCCGAACCTCCCTCAACTTCCTGGTATTTACCGGATATCCATTGCTTACCTTCCGAAGAAGAGCGATCGCTTGCACCAACATTTTCCAAATCATCTAGTTCTAAATAAGCACAATCTTTTTGAGTACAGGGGACAGAAAAACCTTGCACATCTGAACCAGAAATTGGATTGTTACGGCGATTTTCTGCTGTTCCATAAACTGCATCAATCCGCATGACTAAATTACCAACTTCACTGATAGGATTGGGCATCAATCCTAAAGGCACTTGTCCCAGTCCTGGAATATTTTTGACAAAACTATTCATCCAATTTGTTAAATCTTGAATTGGTACTGCTTCTAAATTAGGAATTGAAGTCAGCGAAAACTTGGACAAATCAATTTCTCCCAGCTTGATGTTCCCAACTTCGTATTGTGTCAATACCTGAGATAAAGTTAAATTTGCTGGTTGAATTCCTTTAGTTTTCAGTAAAGCAGCAATAGATTGAATATCTTTGACTGCTGTTTGAGCTAATTGAGGAACAACTTTAGCTAAATGACTCAATGTTTGTTCTTTAATCAAAGAAAATTCACTTAATGCAATCTTGTTGAACTCAATAGATGTAATATCTCCAATAGCTTGCAAAGCAAACTTTTCTGCTTGCAAGGCTTCACTGATATCTCCTAACTTCAAATATTCATCAGGAGTCATTCCTACAGTCCAAGTCCGACTCAAATCATAACCTAATGTTTGGCTATAGGGACTACCATCAATTGCCCCCGATTGACTGATACCTGGTAGTTGACTCAGAGAAATTTGCTTCCAGTCTGGCAACAAAAGTTTGTTAGCAGGTAATCGAGATTGACTATTAGCAACTTCTACAATTCGAGTGGGCAGATTGCCATTATTCAATATACTGTTGGCAGCTTGTACAGTCACACTGTAGATGATAAAACTGATGACAATTAGCACAAATATCCATCTTTTTGAATTGTTCATAATTCAAGTTTTCCTGTGAGGATGGCAACCACCACGGCAACACGATAACTACACCCCAATCAATCAAGTATTTTCTTAAATCTTAAATCAAGACTGGATTTGTTTGACTTTGGGGTGTACGTATTAGAGAAAATATGATTTATAAATCGCATTCCTGATTACTGAATTCTTACGATTTACAACTCTAATTCTGGGGATGTTGACTGCTGAGTTTTCTGAGACTTGTAACCTAAACCAGAGTTATATCCTGGTAATTTTGGATTGGGATTAATTGCTGATTCAGTATAGGGTGTATCACCCAAGTTAATTTCAAAAACATTTTCTTGATAACCATCTGCAAATCTGTCTGTTTCCCAAGGGTTAATATTATCCTCATCACCATACGATTGATAACCGTTGGCAGACTTAACCTGACGATTGTTTTCATCCTCAAAATTTGATTCCTCAAGACTATAACCATGCGACTGATAACCCTTGGCAGATTTAACCTGACGATTATTTTCATCCTCAGCATTTTGATTTAATGCGGGTTCTTGATTCATTGGTATGACCTGAAAAACAATACCAATACCAGCATAAAAAATTGATTGATTAACGGCACTAACCGATTGGCTAATTATGTCTTAGCCTATTGGCTATTTTGGGTGATGCGTTCATATCGAGAAGACAAATGGCACAAATCAACTTGATTCCACCGGAAGTAATAGCAGAAATCAATAATCGTAAAAATGCTAAACTGCCAGACAACACATTGAAAATGCTGCAAATTCTCGCTAGTTTAAATACCCCTAAAGAATTGTTAGCAACTTTATTAGAAATAGCCGAATTTTCTGTACACCATATTCGCTATCTAGCTGGTCCATTGGTTATTCATGGTAATGGTTGGAGTGATACTATTCCTCAATGGCTGAAGTTTGCTTGTATTCAAGACAGATTAGAACTGATTTGCAATGAGTATGAACAAAATCAAATTGGTGAATATGCCACAGCTACAGAAGTTCTGACTTACATGATGCCTGCAAGTTACGAAGCACCTTTACATCGAGATTACGCTGATCTTTATCTTTGGGTAGGCAATGAAGTTTTAACTAAATACAATAAATTACCAAAAGATTGCCAGAGTTTTTATGAATTTATTGATGGTAATACGAGTGATACTAGCAATAAATCCATCATTCATTTTCAGCAGGTAAAGAATGATTTTCACGATATTAGTCAATCAATTCGCCGCAGCATAGTTAAACACGCAGCACAAGAAGGATGGGGGAAACGTCGTGTTAATTCTAAGTCTAAGATAGACTCAATTGAAAATACTCCTCCTCCTGAATCTTCCTCCAATTCATCTGTACAAATGGACTTGTTTTAAAGTTACCAAAAATCCTCAGTCTCGAACTTCTAGTTTTAAACTGAGGATACATTTGCTTTACCCTATTTCATCACTTATGGATCAATGAATTTTCAAGGATACAAGCAGTAAAGATTCCAGAAGGTTTCACCCCACTTTGATAAAAGTGTCCGCATTCTATAAATATCTAAACAGATGTTTTTGTTTCTCACCAGCAGTCCACAGGTGACGCACCACCCACAATTAATGAAATACTCCAAATCTACAAATATTGTCATGTTCTAAGTTTCATTAAATCGTATTGATTGAAAGCAAGTGAAATGGAAGCTATTGCTTCATTATTTTTGATAATCAAATCTCAATTTAGTTACCATGAATATTCAATCAGTTCAAGAAAGTTTAAATTATCTCATCCTGGTAATTACAGCATTCTCTATCATTGTCATGTTTATTGATTTTATGGTGGGATTAGTGCATTTATGGCATCAAGTCGCTCTTAACGTCGAACATTGTACTGCCCACAAAACATCTGAGCAATCAAACATTGAACCTATTGATACCACAAATAGCAATCTTAATGTTGAACAAGAAAATTGTCATCCATCTGCTAACTATAATTCTGTTGTTAATAGTTATCCCAATTCTGAAAATGACAATAAATCAGCTATCTATTATCATGCTTCAAATAGTTCTCTCAATGTTAAAAATGACAATGGTAATCAATCAAATGATAGCACTTCTTTACAACCAGAACTTGAACTTAATAATTCAGTTACTATTAACATAGACAAAATTGATTTACGCACAGCCAGAAAAATTGCCAGTGCCATTAAAAAAGTTTCAAAAACCAAGTCTGACCTAATTATCAAACAAACAGTCAATGGTAAAAGCGTTCCTTTAGCTTGGTTACAAGCACAGATTAAAAATCGCTTAGAAATTGCCCCAGAAATTGTCAAACCAATTATTCAAGAATTAGCTCCTACTGCTATTAATAATTCTCAGCATATCCAACATCATCAGGTTGTCCAAACAAATAAACGTCAGCGTCAAATTAGTTAATTGAATCAAGTTATAAAGAGAGGGAGATTACATATAAACCTCTCTTTAATTATTGTTATCAAACAATACCAACGAATACTTATGGCTAAAAAGCCAAATTATCATCACTATGAATTACTCTCCAGAATACATTTTAGTCAAAGATATTCCCACTCTCAAAAGCGTTATCAAACCTTTGTTTCATGCAGAAATTTTAGCCTTAGATTGTGAAACAACAGGACTCGACCCTTTAACTGACACAATTAGATTAATTCAAATAGCTGCACCCAATTACCCAGTTGTACTAATTGATTTACCAGCTATATCTGTGCGCGATAGCGCAGAACACAATACCAAAAGTAATCAGCTACACTGCACCAGAGGCGCTCGCACTGAAATTTATCGTTTACTACTCAAAAAACTCTTCTGCAATTCTGCTGTGAAAATCGCTCATAATGCCAAATTTGAATGGCAATTTCTCACTCAAGCTGGACTTCAACCTTCTGGGCATTTCTTCGATACTCAACTTGCTTACCAAGTTGTGAATGCGGGAATTAAAACCAGTGCATCTTTAGAAAATGTAGCTCGTAAACTGTTGCGTATCCAACTAGATAAAACATTACAAACCAGCAATTGGCATCAACATCTGACTCCAGAACAATTACAATATGCTGCTACAGATGCTGCTATTTTACTTGACCTTTACCCGATTTTAGTCAAGAAATTAACACAGGCGAAATTGCTAAAAATTGCCCAACTGGAATTTCATTGTCTGCCTGTTGTCGCCCAAATGGAACTCAATGGAATGTTGTTTGACTTGTCCAGATGGCAAACTCTGGGTGCTTCTTTAGAAGCTGATAAAATAAATGCACTTCAACAGCTAAAACAACTGCGTCTTGCTGGTAAATCTCAACTATCGCTGTTACCGGAATTAACGGATACTGTTAATCCTAATTCACCCCCACAAGTATTAGCCTCTCTCCAGGCTCTGGGTATTGCCATACAATCAACTAACCAAAAAGATTTAGTCCCTTTGGTTAATCAATATCCTATTATTAAGGCTCTTTTAGACTATCGCCACCTTGCTAAAATTACTGCTACTTTTACTGATAGTTTACCTAAACACATTCACCCCAAAACTGGGAGAATTCACCCCAATTACTATCAACTAGGCGCAAGGTCTGGAAGATTTTCCTGTCGTCACCCACCATTACAAACCATTCCCCGTCATGCTGCGGCGAGAAATTGCTTTATTGCTGCACCTGGCTACCAAATTTTAGCAGCAGATTATTCGCAAATCGAATTAAGAATAGTAGCTCGTCTCTCTGGTGATGCTAAGATGCGCCAAGCCTACCGTCAAGGTGCTGATTTACACAAACTCACGGCAGCTTTGGTAACTGGTAAACGGATCATGGCAGTCAGTGAGGAAGACCGCAGACTGGCTAAAGCGATTAATTTTGGACTTATTTACGGTATGGGGGCTGCTAAACTTCGCATTTATGCTGAAACTAAGTATGGTGTAACAATGACACTCGATGAAGCAAAAGCTTTTAGAACCAGGTTTTTTGATGCTTATTCTGGTGTAACTAAGTGGCACGAAACGATTAAGCAGGCATATTTGCGGGGTATTAAAGAAAGTCGGACTTTAGCAGGGAGAAGACGGAGATGGGCTGATAAACCCAGGTTAGCAGAAATGCTTAATCATCCTGTGCAGGGGTTAAATGCAGATATTAATAAGTTGGCGATGGTGAAGCTTGTTAAACCGTTAAGTAGGACTCATGCAAAGTTGATCTGCGTTGTCCATGATGAAATTGTCCTGGAATGTCCAGAGAATGAGGTGGAACGAGTGAGCAAAATGCTACACAGATGTATGGTTGCTGCGGCTCTTAAGTTTCTTAACCCTGTGCCTGTGGTAGTAGATATTACGGTAGGTGATAGCTGGTAACTACGGGACTTAGACAAGAATTGTCATAAAAATACGTGGTATAGCAGTAGCTATAACGATTAGGACATGGATTCCCACCTATACGGCAATAACAAGCCTATATTTTGTGCTAACCGCCCCGTTGCTATAATTGAGAAACGAGCGCGTCTTCTTGCAAGCTCAGTGGCACTTAGCCCTGAGTTACTGATAAAATAAAATCAAGGTGAATTCAGATCAATTGGGCTAGAATTTAATAGCTAAATAGCAGTTTATACCTTGCAATGAACCCCTACGCTATCCTTAATCAGAACAAATATCAACGTGTGAGTGATGGCATGAGCCGACCCTTGCTAGAAAACTGCGAGACTGCCTCACATATCCTTATCTTAGTTTGGCCACAACTTGGAGATTTTGATAGTCTTGAATATGCGTGGTGGTTGCAGCGTGAAGCTAAAAACTTGACAAATAGAAAACTCGCTATTCGTGCGGTGGGAATTGGCAATCTCGCTTCTGGCACAAAGTTCTGTGAATATACAGGATTTCCGCCGGAAAATTTATTTGTTGAACCGAATGGAGAATTACATCGCCAACTCAATCTCTATTCTGGTCTGAATCTTTCTCTCCCTGGACTTGCTGAGTCTGGGAAAGCTTGGCTAAATCTAATTTTGATGTGTGCAGGGATTGGTAGTCCGGGAACGCTGGTGGAAGTTTTTCGGGGATACAAGGGAGACCGCAAAGCCCCTCAACTGATTGGGGATAATGAAATCATTCAAGGTACTCCTCTACCTGCCTTCCAAGGCTCGTTTTTCCAATTAGCCGGCGGCAGTGGGTTTCAACGACCCTTTGAGTTAGCTACTTTGCGGCTACGGAATATGGTGGAAGTTCTCAGAAATTGGCAGACTTATGTACCGAATTCTGCCTACTTAACTCAGCGCGGTGGCACTTTTTTGTTTGATAGCAAAGGTCAGTTACTTTATGAACATCGAGATCCAGGAATTCTCGGCTTTGCTGCTAATATGAGCCAACCCTACCCCTGTTAAGGTGTACTAAAAATATAGTACGTTTACGACTGTACCTTTTGTGTAGTAGGGATTTCAACCACGTTGCTTTGTGGCTGTGGCTGGAGAGAAGCCTTGTGAGAGCGTTGTTTTTCAGCAAGAAGACGAGCTGTAGAGACATGGGGACGATGGGGTTCTCGTGGTCTTTGCGGCTGTGGTTTTTTTGGACCTCTAGGACTAGAAGCAAAACGTTTTAAGTCCACTTGCGCCGCCAATTGTTTCAAGAGTTCCACAAAAGTAGATAAATTCAAAGTAGAAACAAATTTCCATTCCGGCGCAGGAATTGCAATCATCATGCCTGTATAGGTACTTTGAATTTCCTCAACCAAATAATAATTGGAAATACCAGCATCAACTTTGCCATGACCATGAACACTACGCAAAGCAGCTTTAATAACAGATAAAATATTATAAGCAACTAAGGCTGTACAAAAGCTAAATAAAGCTGCTTTTGGATAGCCCAAAGTATTAATTTCACATTCTAGAGTATCAGTCAAAACTTGGAATAAGCCTTCCACTGTCCAACGTTTAAGGTAAATTTGTGAAACTAAAGTAGCACAGGCATCTGCTGTGATGAGATTGGTAAACACAGCCACTTCTGCATTTCCATCACGAGTTGGTTCCTTTAAACGAACAACCACACGACGAGCAGTAATTACCAGGTTTTCCCATTTAATTTCGACATCTTGTTCAAAAACTTTGCCAGTTGGTGAATCACCAACTTCCTTTAATTCCTCCAATACTTGATAGGGCATGGAAGCATGTTGACGAATGACGAAATATCCATCTCTTTGCGCCACACCTACTAAAAATCCACAGGTACAAAAATTTCTATCCCCCACCCAAACGTCTCGCGCTACTGTAGTTTCCAGCACTTCATTGAATATAGCTCTTTCTTGCGTGTAAGCATCCTCGATGGGAAATTGGTCAATTGCTAGCATTAAAACTGGGTCGATGACTACGAGGGATTTCCCCGGTAATGGTCCGCCTTCAACGTTACGCAAAACCGATAATCGATGTTCCGTAGCTGCCAAATTATTACCATCAATGATTTTGATTCGATAACCAGGTAATATTTCTGGTTGTTTTCCTCCTAATTCTTCTACTATCGGCGCTAATTGATTGCTACTGTAGCGTAATAATGCTTGAGATACTTGTGGCTCAATCCCATTTATTTTGCTGTAAAAAGCTACACGCGATACGCCAATTTCTTTTTCAAATGCTTTGTATGCTGCACTTATTGATGGACGAATGTTGCACACTACCAAACTCATGATTCCCACCACTGTTGAAAACAATAACTCTTGGGTGTATTGCTTTTTTCTTGTGGCTTCAAATATTTCGTCTAGTTGTTCTGCACTAAATATTCTTTCTAATGTTGCTCTTAGCATTACTGTGATTGGTGATGCTTCGGCAAACCGTTCAAATATTGGACTCAGCATGATACAACACCCATCCATTATTTCTACTTTCACCCCCATCATCTCATATTGAATTGTTTGTGTACTTGACAACTTTTGCTGTCTTTTTCGGTTAATAATGGCTTTATCCCTGTTTTGGTAAGGGTTTCAGCCTTTTATTAGTTCATTTATTAGTACACCTTAACAGGGGTAG
>JANMEE010000044.1:0-52872 GCA_031376645.1 Dolichospermum sp. OTE_75_concoct_329_sub
TTTGATAGTTTTTAGTAAATATGTACCATGCCTTTAATTTTTGTTAAAAGCCCAGCCAGTGAAAGGTTTCAGCCATATTGAAGACCAACATAAAAACTGTATGAACCATCCCCCAAAAAAGCCACAGAGTCAACAGCCTAGGCTTTGGCTATTAGACTGGGAATTCATTCCCAGGGGGTCCATGATTTTACGTGAAGTTGACACCTATCAGTCCTGCTAAACCCCTACAAATCTAGGTTTTTTGTGATTTTATAAAAGTCTATGTCCGAACCGTTTTGTGTAGAACCAGGAAGATCCGATTGGTGGACTTATGGTGATGGTGTGGGATTAGATGAGTTTTATCGCCGTTGTTTATGTCAGGGACTTGTATGATTGTTGTAAAAGATAAGTTTCCTAAGTTAACACCCGAAGAATATTTTATCTGGGAAGAAAAACAACTGCTTCGCCATGAGTATCTTAATGGTGAAGTTTACGCCATGAGTGGGGGAACTCAAAATCATGGCCGAATTGCTAGTAATATTATTTTCATTTTTAAAGGTCATTTACGGGGCGGTGGTTGTCAGGTTGGTAATTCCGATTGTCGGGTAAATATTTTTGAAACGCAAAATTATATTTATCCTGATGTGAGCGTTACTTGCGATCATCATGATCTAACTGCCATCCAAGCCATTCAATATCCCTGTCTAATTGTTGAGGTCTTATCTCCAAGTACAGCCAGTTATGACCGAGGAGATAAATTTAGATTGTATCGTCGCAATCCTAGTTTGCAAGATTATGTTTTGGTTGATGCTGAGAAAATAGCGATTGATTTATACCGCAAAAATGATCGTGGTAACTGGGAGATTTTTAATTATCAGTCGGGGGATAATATCGAACTACAAAGTATTGATTTAAGTTTTCCCATTGAGTCGGTTTATGAGGATATTGTTTTTGAGGAATCAGTATAAATCGCTAGTATTTTTTATCATATTTACTGTTACAAAAGAAGGGAACAGGGAACAGATAAGAAACAAAAGTTGCTGAGTTTAAAGCTTAGATTTCCCCAAGTTGGATCATAGACGGATGTAGTTTCAAAAGCCTCAGGTAGTTTATTTCCAGGAACTAAACTATTAACATAACCTGGTTGTAATAAAGTTCTTAGAAAATAAGATCCCCGACTTCTTCGATCAATTTATAATTTGTTTACAAGATATAAAAGAAGTCGGGAATCAGGAAATAAACGTTATTTTCTCAATCTTTCTATCAATTCCTCACGAGATAAATTGGCTAAAGAAAGAAGTAATTGAGTACGTTCAGAAATGGAAATTTCAGCAATTTTCTCCACTAAATTAGATAATTCAGGATCTAAAGTACCAAATCTAGCTTCCAAAAGACAAGATTATCTCCTAATTAAATCCCCGACTTATTAATATAGTAAATAATTTATAAATTAATTAAAGAAGTCAGGGATATAGAAATAAATGTTATTTTCTCAATCTTTCTATCAATTCCTCACGAGATAAATTGGTTAAAGAAAGAAGTAATTGGGTACGTTCAGAAATGGAAATTTCAGCAATTTTTTCTACTAAATTAGATACAGCATTTCCCGGTGTTATGAGTTACAAGAACCCCACCCCCAACCCCCTCCCCGCAAGCGATGAGGGGGCTAAGATGTACCTCATAAGAGCGGAAACTGCTGTAATTCAGCATCTAAAGTACCAAATCTAGCTTCCAAAAGACAAGTTATCAATGATAGTTCTCCTCTACTATAGTGATTTTTGGTGGTAGCTTAATTTTCTGGTTTTATCTGTGTTAGAGAACTCCATAGAATGATTGATCCTGTTTTCATGTCATTCCCCTGAAGCTTGTCCCCGTGAAACTTGTCAAGAGTGAAAACGGGGAACGGGGAAGGGGAATCCAGAAATTATTTATGTTCCATAAGACAATATGCATTCCCGCAAAAGCGGGAATGACATTGAAAATGGTTTGTGGAAATTTTCACGCTGACTATGGGATGGCGTTCGCGAGAGCGTCCCGGAGGGAACTAGCGCTGCTGCAAGCAGTTCATGTTTTTTGTGGAGTTCTCTTAGTTTTAATTTCTAATTGTGTAAATATGCACCTAGATAATTTGGAGAAAACTTACAACGTAAAAATTAAATCTGCAAAACCATAAATACTAATTCCTAATAAAAGTAATGCGGTAACTTGGATAATGCGTTGTTGAGTTAAAGCTGTGTGGCTGTGGCCATTGGGAGAAATTGCTTCCCGGACTAATATAGAAGTTGATGCCCCAATTACAAAACTTAAACCTAAGATTATATAAGGTCGGTCTGGTAGAATAATGGAGATTATTAACATAGCGATCGCTAATGTCAACATTAATAATTCCACAAATCGCGGTGGATGATATTGACTAGATAAAATCAAGCTATTTAACCAAAAATTCCACGTTCTCATAATTTATTAGTTGTGAATAGAATTTTTGTAGAGACGTTCCATGGAACGTCTCTACATTATGATTACCGAACTCCGGCTTTCATACCTGCACCAGTTTTCTGTGCGGAATCTTCAGGTAGTTCGACACCAAAAACGCGACAAAAGACCTTTTCCACCTTATAGCCAGTATCAATGGATTCCAAGGGATCTTTCCGCAGACGGTGACGCAGACATAAAGTAATTACTCTGCGGATATCGTCAACTGTAACTTCTGTCCGTCCTTCAAACGCGGTTAAGGCTTTAGCAGCGCGGTTGGTAACGATATCACCCCGCAAACCGTCCACATCTAATTCTGAACAAACTTCGGAAATTTTTACCCGGAAGTCATAATCTAAATTAACTTGTGGTAATAAGTTTTGGGCATTGACAATTTGTTCTTGTAATGCTATTTGAGGGGCTTGGTGTTTTTCTAAGTACACAGGAGGATTTTGGTCAAATTCTCCTCGTTCTTCCACAATTTGCACCCGTAAAGCTGGTTCTTTCACCGTGCGAATTTCCGCGTGCATTCCGAAACGGTCGAGGAGTTGAGGACGCAATTCCCCTTCTTCTGGGTTTCCTGAACCGACAAGGACAAACTTGGCTGGATGACGGATGGAAATCCCTTCCCGTTCCACAGTATTCCAACCACTAGCAGCGGAATCGAGCAGTACATCTACCAAGTGGTCATCTAACAAGTTGACTTCATCAACGTATAAAATGCCTCTGTTGGCTTTGGCGAGCAGTCCAGGTTCAAAAGCCTTCACACCTTCAGATAAAGCCTTTTCAATGTCAATTGTGCCGCAAACCCGGTCTTCTGTGGCGCCTAATGGTAAATCTACCATTTGCACCTTTTTATGAGCAATGGGAATTTCTAACCCTTGTGCCACCTGTTGACGAACTTCATCACTCATCAAGTCTGGGTCGCTGGGGTCACTGTTGAAGGGGTCATTGGCGACAACAGGGATTTCTGGTAAGAGGTCTGCCAAGGCGCGGATAGTTGTAGATTTTCCGGTGCCGCGATCGCCCATAATCATTACACCACCTATTTTGGGGTCTATGACGTTTAGCAGCAGCGCCAGTTTCATTTCTTCTTGACCGACGATGGCTGTAAATGGAAAGACCGCACGACGCGCACTTGCATTAATTTGAGCAGTTGAAGTCACTAAATTACCTTAACAATATCTTTTATTACAATTCTTTATTCTGACACATTTGGGCTAAGGAGGTAGTTTAGATCCCCGACTTCTTGAAGAAGTCGGGGATCTGGGTATAATCCTGATAAAATCAGTTAGAGAACCAGGAATTACAAAATGATTAGGAGTATAAGTTAAGGAAAACTTAAATCATGAACAAATTATTAGATGAAACTTTGTCCCAAGAAATTGCTAAAACCATCAAAAGTAAAGCTAAAAAACCTTTTGATAATGCTTATAAAGCTCTTTTAATAACTGAAGGAGCAAAATATGTCCAAGGCTTCTTAGTATTTGCTGGTCAACCATATAAACCCATTGAACATGGTTGGATTGAAGTTAATGATGTAATTATCGATCCGACACTTCCCTATTTACAAAAGAATCCCCAAGAACTTTATTATTTTCCTGCTCAAAGTCTGAGTGCTAAAAAGCTAAAAGCTATTATTGAAGAATCTAAGGAAGATTATCCAGAGGATGATCCTTTACCTATTTATGGTGAAGCACCTTATGATTATTATGGTGATGTTATGTTGGGTGGTCTAGAATATTTGACAGCTTATCAAGCAGCACAGGCAAAATGTCAAGAAATCAATGGCTTAAATTTTGAAAAAAACTAGTCTCCCAGGGCAGAATTTAAAATTATTTTCCTCCTAAATCTTCATTTATGAGCATCTCCCCATCTCCAGTTAAATCAGATCCAGAAAACCGTCGTCGAGAAAATGACTGGCGGTTATTTTTGCGTTTGGTCCCCTATGGTCGTCGTCATGGCAAACTATTAGCAGTATCCATGTTGCTGCTTGTCCCTATTGCTGTGGCTAGTGCTATCAAACCCTTATTAGTGGGACAGGCAATTTCTTTAATTCGCAAAGAACCTAATACATATCAATTTCTCCAAAATATACCTTTATGGCAAGGTTTAAATATTCTCACTGGAATGTTGTTAATAGCAACTATTCTCCGTTTAGTATTAACAAGTGTACAAGGTTATTTAGTTCAAAAACTAGGACAAAAAATGACGGCGGCTATACGTGTAGATTTATTTCATCACGTTACATCTTTAGCTGTACGTTTTTTTGATCGCGCACCTGTAGGAATGTTGATTACTAGATTAACAAGTGATGTGGAAAGTTTAGGAGATGTTTTTTCCACTGGGGCTGTAGGCATTGTTTCTGATTTACTATCTATGGTAGTGATTGTGGGATTGATGTTTTCAATTCAATGGCAACTTGCTTCTTTGTTGATATTCATCCTGTTTCCTGTGACTTGGTTAATGATTTACTTTCAACAGCAATATCGAAATGCTAATTATAAAACTAGGGAAGAACTTTCTAAACTCAATTCTCAACTACAAGAAAATATTGTCGGTATTAATGTAGTCCAATTATTCCGCCGCGAAAAATTTAATTCTGAGTTATTTCGGGCTACAAATCAACGTTATGTCAAGGAAGTAGATACTAGCATTTGGTATGATTCAGCAGTTTCTTCAACTTTGGAATGGGTTGGTTTAATGGCTATTGCTGGAGTTTTATGGCTAGGTGGTCGGTTATTGTTAGATCAACAAATCTCTTTTGGGATTTTATCAGCATTTATCTTGTATGCTCAACAATTTTTTGAACCCTTGCGGAATTTTGCGGAAAAGTTTACGGTGATTCAATCTGGGTTTACGGCTATTGAAAGAGTAGTGGATATTTTAGATCAACCGATAGAAATTAAAGATTCTTTTCGGACTCAATCTGCAAATGTAAATTCTGAATTTGGTTATATAAATCAGATAGTTCCTAAGTTAGAATCTCAAGATTTTACGCCTATTCCGGCTTTAGGAGAAATTAAGTTTGAGAATGTTTCTTTTGCTTATAAGGATAATGATTACGTTATTAAGGATTTAGACTTTACTATTCACCCTGGAGAAAAGGTGGCTTTAGTTGGTCCGACTGGTGCGGGGAAAAGTTCAATTATTCGCCTATTGTGTCGTCTTTATGAACCCACTCAAGGACGGATTTTGATAGATGGTGTGGATATCCGTGAGATTCCCCAAGTGGAATTACGACGTTATATGACGGTGATTTTGCAAGAGGCATTTTTGTTTGCTGGTGATGTTAAAAGTAATATTACTTTGGGTGATAATTACAGTTTTGCAGAAATTCAACAAGCGGCAGAAAAAACTAATGTGGCGACATTTATTAACCAATTACCCCAAGGATATGATACTCAATTGCGAGAACGGGCGACAAATCTTTCTAGTGGACAAAAACAACTTTTAGCCTTTGCGCGGGCGGCTATTCGTAACCCGCAAATTTTGGTGTTAGATGAAGCTACAGCTAGTTTGGATGTGGGGACGGAGGCTTTGGTTCAAGAAGCTTTAAATCAGTTGTTAGTCCAACGGACATCTATTATTATTGCTCACCGTTTGTCTACAATTCGCAATGTAGACCGGATTTTTGTGTTGAAACGGGGGGAATTGATTGAGCAGGGAAGTCATGAAGAATTGTTACAACAACAAGGATTTTATGCCACTTTGCACAATTTACAAATGTTAGGAGCTTAATCACAGGTATGCAGCATTCTTATGATCTAGATCACTGATTATGGTTGCTGCTATCACCACTAATTGTGATGAGATTCACCATTAAATGCCTATGTTCATCACTTAGATACAATCAAATTTAGGAGATATTAAGTCTATAAAGTTAAAAATTGCACAAATGCCAGAAATCAAACTTCTTCCTGGTGCTGTTGGGGAAATTCTAGCTATTACTTCTGATACTGGTTATCTTTCTTTAGCAGATCGTTATGCCTTAATGGCGGCTATTTTAGATGAATGCTTAGATGAAGATGAAGTGCAAGCTATCAATAGATTACTACGTTTTGTAATTAGGGGTAAAATTAGGCTGTCAGGTGCTATCTCATCGCAATGAATAGTTTTGATTATTGCTGGTATTTATAATTATGAATCTATTTTATTGGTTAATATCATAACCACGATTTAGGGCGCATACCACTTTATTGGTTAATATCATAACCACGATTTAGGGCGCATACCACAATTTAGGGCGCATACCACAATTTAGGGCGCATACCACAATTTAGGGCGCAGGCCCTGCGCCCCTACGTTGTTGGGGTTGAAAAATGTACCTCAGTGACATAAAAATATTTATATCCTAGTACAGTAGGGCGTAAGTTAATGAACCATTCCGAATCTATGAAAAGCTTATGCTGTATTCATTCTAAATTCTAAATTCCGAATTAATCTACTTCTGTTTCTACTTTGTCCCCACGTTCAAGTTCCCAGAGAATTTGATTACCTTCCCGTCTTACCCGTGAAACTATCCAATTTCGCCAACGCCATTCGTCACCCCGGCTGGTAACGGCGCTAGAGTGGACACTCATTAAGTCTGCTAATTCTGAACTGGTAATTAAGTAACCTTTTTCAGCTATTTCGTCCGCAATACGCAAAGTTTCCACCAAGTTGCGAAGTTGTAAAACCCTAATTTCAGTGGGTTGTTCGTTGGTTGTAGTCGCAGTTGGTGTAGTAGATGGTTCCATAGTGCTTGTATCTAATGCAGACGGACTGCTTTTCAGTGTATTTTTATTGGTTATTGTAGAGTTTATGGGATCATCTAATACTTTGACTACGCTTGTTTGCCCAATTTTAGGTAAAGTTTCGTGAAGAAATTCGGGTAATGACTGTTTGAGGTGGGGGATTTTGTGGTTTGCGAAGGAACGAGCAATGACATCACAACGTTCATTGCCAACATTCCCAGAATGTCCCTTGACGTGTTGCCATTGTACCAGTCGGCTGTTGAGTTCATCTAGGATTTCTAAAAGGTCTTGGTTTTGCACAGGATTCCCATCTGACTTTTTCCAGCCGTTCTTTTTCCAGCCTTTCACCCATTTTGTCACACAATCAATTACATATTTACTATCAGTGTACAGGGTAATAGGTTCATTTTGTTGAGATGATTTGAAAAATTCCAAGGCAGCGATCGCAGCTTGCATTTCCATTTTATTATTAGTAGTGTGATGAGATGAATCACCCATTTCATGCACTGAACCATCATGAAAATAGACGACTGTACCCCAACCACCAGGTCCGGGATTGCCTGTGCAAGCACCATCAGTATATATACTTTGAATTATGCGTTGATTAGACATGATCAAATTATGAATTTTTCAAGGATTGCTATATTATTGATAACGGTACATTAATTCCAACTTTACAACATCGGTGAAACCCCAACGTTGATAAAATGGCATCATCTCTGGTAAACAGAACAAAGCAATATTTTCAACTTCTTTTAATTGGGGATGATTAATGACTTCATCTAATAACTTAGCACCAAATCCTATTTTTCTATAACTTGGTTTCACAATAACATCATAAATAACTCCGCGATAAACAAAATCAGTCAGAATCCGACAAAAACCAATTATTTCTTTCTGCTCCGTTACTAAAGCGATAATAATATCAGATGCAGCCAACATTTTGACAACACCTTGATATGTGCGGTTATGACTCCAGAATTCATTTTTGTATAATTCCACAAGTTGAGAAACTTGAGTTTCATCTAATTGGTTAATAACTTGGTAATTCATTTCTTTAATTTTATTAAGTCTCTAATTAATCTATAGGCATCGTCAGTGATTTTTGAAAAATATTAAGTTTGGTGGGCAATGCCCCACCCTACCTTTTCAAAAATTAAATCGAATTCTGAGTTTTATTCAAAGGAGTAGATAAACCGTCAATACTGATAAGATTGTTTTTTTGTTGATATTCCTTAACTCCCTCTGCCCCTTTTTTACTAGCCCAATTAACCAAGGTTTCTCTTTGTCCTTGATATTCATACAGGGGGACACCAAAACCACAAGAAGTTTGCACTCGTTCAATATCTGCAATAATAATTTGTCGAGTTCCTGGAAGAGGAGGAAATAACGGATAGAGAGAATTCCACTCAGGAGAACCTGGTAAAATAGTTTGTCCCTGACCATAAAGACGAAGAATACAAGCAGGTTCTTGAAAAGCGCAAAACATCAAGGTTATCCGCCCATTTTCCTGCAAATGAGCAGATGTTTCGTTACCACTACCTGTGACATCTAAATAACCGACTCGGTGCGGGGAGAGAATGCGAAAACTTTCTAAACCCTTGGGAGAAAGGTTAACATGAGTTGTCGAACTTAGGGGTGCTGTTCCAACAAAAAATATTTTTTGATTAATAATAAATTTTTGTAGTTCTTCCGTGATGAAATCAAAAACTTTAGCCATAATTGGTGGATATTTTTTGTAACCTTAGTATTTTATACTATTCTCATAAAACTTAACTTTTTTTGAGAAATGTCGTCAACTTTTTTTCCTCCACTTATTCAACAAATTAATAGTGATCCTGGAAGTAATGCAGGTATTGAATTATACGTTTTGCGTTTGGATATCATGCACCCGCAAATTAACGGTAATAAATGGTTTAAGCTTAAATATAATTTTGTGGCAGCTAAAGAGAGAAATTTATCCACAATTCTAACTTTTGGTGGTGCTTATTCTAATCATATTTATGCTACCGCAGCCGCAGGAAATCTATTTGGTTTTCGGACTATTGGGGTAATTCGTGGAGAGGAAAATAGCCCTCTCAATCCTACTTTACAATTTGCAGTCGCACAGGGTATGGAATTAGTATATATTGATCGGCAAACATATAAAAAACGCTATACAGAAGAATTACAAAATCAGTTAAAAAAACAATTTGGGGAGGTATTTATTATTCCTGAAGGGGGTTGTAATTTAAATGGTGTGCGTGGTTGTATAGAGATATTACAAACAGTTAAAGGATTTAATACTATCTGTTTGGCTTGCGGTACAGGAACAACATTAGCAGGAATCACATTATCATTAAGTCCAGAACAAAGAGTAATTGGTTTTCCTGTTTTGAAAGGTGGTGATTTTCTCCAAGAAGACATCAATAACTTATTAACAAGTTATCTGAATTCTGGCTTACCTGCACCTGTTAATTCTCCTACATCTTGGCAACTTGTATCTGATTATCATTTTGGTGGTTATGCTAAGGTAAATCATAAATTAAAGTTATTTTGCCAAGATTTTCAAGCACAACATGACATACCCTTAGATTATATATATACAGGGAAAATGTTTTATGGAGTAATGGATTTAATCACAAAAGGGTTTTTCAAATCCGAATCTTTGCTATTAATCCATACTGGAGGTTTACCAGGGCTATTTCATTCTAAATAATTGCTTGATGGCTTAGTGATGGATTCTAAAAACACTGAAAACCATAAAAGTAAGAAACTTCCAATTAAGAAAATATCCTAAAATTTTTTGTGGTGCGGGCATTCTTGCCCGCTAATAATACAAGGAGGGAACCAGATGCCCATCCCACAAAATTGGATAATCTTTTTTATGGAGTTCTCTAAGCGCAATTTCGACACCTTGATTGGCAGTTATTTTGAGCGTTTAGGCGGCGTTTGACGGTCGCAGCGAGATTAGATTGAGCTAAACTCTTAATCTAATTCTGTCAGTAGAATCTCAGTGGCTGTCTTCCATGAGAGTGTCAATTAGAACCAAGGCGGAAATTAACCAATTATTAAAACCAGCAAAAAGCCTGTATAGGTTGCTTTTTTAATTTTTAATTCCGCCCTCCGGTGCTAGTGCATATCGTCGTATTCTGCTGTTTCTACTCTTCTGGATTCCATTCGGGAGGAGGGTAAAAACTCAGCCCGACGCACAGGATTTAGAGATGGTGTCTGTCCATTGTATGGATGAATTACCTGAACAGTACGAGTAGCCCGCTGTTTGGGTGCAAATAACGATAAAACACCAGCGACAACAACACCTCCACCAATAGTCAATGTTGCACCACCTACAGCCCAAAGCATTGGTGAAGACCACCAATTATTTTGTTCGGGTTGTTGTGCTGTTACCATTTTTTGTTGATTAGCTTGTTGGGCTAATTGCCACTCGCGTTGAGTGAAGCTTTGAGCTTGTACCTGAAATTGTTGGTTTTGTAACTTTAGTTGTTCATTGTCAGCTTTCAACTTCTCTAGCTGCATATTCATTTTCAGCTTTTCCATTTCTAGCCGCTGATCAGAATTAGGAGCCGTTGGGGGCTGATTAGAATAGACAGGTTGCCCGTAATTACCATACTGCATAGGGGTCTGTATCATCTGGGGTGCCATGACTGTCCCCGGCATTTGTGTGCCGACAGCAAAGTTCGATGATATAGGAGTATTTGTCCCTTTGAGTAAGACTAGAGCCGCTAACCCAGCTACCGCGACTCCGCCAATAAATGCCATACTTTCACTCATTGCTGTTACCCCTCAAATCCTACTGAACAATAACTCAGTTGTGACTGATGCACTCTCACACGCATAATTTTTTGCCTACTTGGATTTTATATTAAAAGTCAAGATAACCCAGTGTATCAGTTAGTTTTTTCTCTATCCTAAGATATGCTGTTACCATTTAAGACGATTACAGTCAAATTGTCCAGTAAAAAATAACAAAAAAATACACTGTTCCACAATTTCTCTCTTGGGTTTAAGAGGGATTTTTGATGGCTGTCTTGAGACTCTGGCAAAATTGAGCGATCGCTTCTAATCCTTGTTCTGGTGTGCCTTCTGCCAATCGCTTCACAATGGCACTGCCCACAATTGCGGCATCTGCGCCCCATGCTTTCACTTGTCGCGCTTGCTCAACATCAGAAATCCCAAACCCAACACCAATGGGTTTATCCGTCACATGACGAATTTGCTGGAGCAAATCAGAAACTCGTCCTTGTAGTTCGGTTCGGATTCCTGTGACACCAGTAACACTGACCAAATAAATAAATCCTTGGGAGGCGCGAGCGATCGCTTCTATTCTTTCAGGAGAACTTGTAGGAGCTACCAATAAGGTTAAATCTATTCCCATCTCTGCTGCTGGTTTGATTAGTCCTGCTGACTCTTCCAAAGGCAAATCAGGCACAACTAAACCGGATACCCCAGCATCTTTAATTTGTCCCAGAAACTTATCCACGCCTCGATATAAAATCGGATTGTAATAGGTAAATAAAATAATAGGCGATCGTAAACTCGGACTAATGCCTTTGAGCATCTCTAATACTTGCTCTAAAGTAGTCCCCCGTTGCAAAGCGCGAGTAGCCGCAGCTTGAATCACTGGACCATCAGCCAAAGGATCAGAGTAGGGTACACCCAACTCAATAATATCAGCACCAGAATTATCTAGAACTTGCAAAGCCTTAGCCGTAGTTTCTAAATCTGGATCACCAGCCGTAATAAAGGGAATCAACGCACATTCTTGATTCCGTCTCAAATTTTCAAAGCAACGAGAAATAGCAGTCATTTGGCCTAGTTCAGTGATTAGTGGTCAGCGGTCAGTAGTAAAGAAACAACTGACAACTGAACAATAATAACTCTAAACCTGAGATTCTTTGTCTTGTGCCATCTCAGCTTGAAGTTTGGCTAATTCTTCAGGAGAAAGTTCATCCAGACGCTTTTGCAAAAAAGCCGTTTCATAAGCTTCTCGTTGTTGATGGTAGGTCATTTTATTCCCCATAGCTCGGAAAAGATAGGTACATAACCAGCCAATTAACCCAGCTATCAATAAAACTTGACTCCAGATACCAGCATTCTGACTATCTAAACCCACTAGCTGTAAACCCACATAAGCCAAGCCACCAGCTACAAAAACGCCGAAGCCAATACCAATCGCGTCAATACGTCGCATGAGTTTTATGACCTACCAAAACTTGTTTAAACAATTTGTCGGGGACGGGGATTCAAATTCACAAACGGGGAGAGAACTAGCAACCCCGGAAAGAAGAAGAACACTAAAAAGTACATAAAAACCCGTTCCACAGAACTAGCCGTATACCATCTTAAGTTCAAGTAGAAAAAGACAGCAATGGGTATTACCAGCAAATAAGCGCCAGCCAAACTCAGATACAGTAGTGCTACAACCATATTCCTTACCGCAATTTGAACTATATTTCGTGCATTCACTTCCTATCTTATGCTGAATGGCTAGTTTGAGGAAATCGGTAATTGTCTTATTTTCCATCTTCCCAAATCCAATTGCCCAAAAATCGAAACTTATGATATAGTGTTTTTCAGCCATTCAGCATTAGCTAAGTGGCTAATCAAGAATTTTGTGGCGGCGCCAAATGTCAAATATTAGCGTTAGCAAATAAAATTTAAAAATCTACTTGCCAAAAAAAAGCAATTAGTGGTATAACAGACAAGCGGGTAAATAACGCCCCAAAAAACTGAATAACATTTCTTTCGGGAGTGTGGCGGAATGGTAGACGCTACGGATTTAAAATCCGTTGACTTTAAACGGTCGTGGGGGTTCAAGTCCCCCCCCTCCCATCTAAAAAATAATTGAAAATTTGCTAAGAGAACTGGTTGAGAGAACTCCACAAAAAACATGAACTGCTTGCAGCAGCGCTTCGCTATCCCATAGTAAGCGTGAAAATTTCCACAAACCATTTCCAATGTCATTCCCGCAAAAGCGGGAATCCAGATTGTCTTATGGAACATAAATAATTTCTGGATTCCCCTCTTCAGGGGAATGACATGAAAACAGGATCAATCATTCTATGGAGTTCTCTAAGAGAACTCTATTCCTTTGGTTAATTCTTTTTGATTTTGCATTGGGATGTCTTGAGCAATATCGTTTTTTATTTTGTATCTTCTGTTACCTTTTGAATTTGGAATTGCTGAGATGTGTTTTCCATGGAGAACAAGCGAAACAAATTTGACAAGTTATCGTCATATTCTTCAGTTATTATGTGGGTACTACCACATAAGATAATGTACACATTAGAAGGAGATACATCTGAATGTTGTTAAATCGTTTTCCTCTGGTTACAGTTGCGCTATTGACTTTAGGTAGTTCTATAGCCTTTACCCAGCCCAACATAGTTCTAGCTCAATCTGCCTCACCAAGTCCAACTGTAATTCCCACCAAAAAACCTGCTCCCAATTTGGAGCGTCCTGGAGGATTACCCAAAAATTTGGATTTAACGCCTAAGCAATTGGAACAAATCAGAGAAATTCGCCGCAAAAATCCAGCTAGAGAGCGGATACAAAGAAATAAAGAAGAACTGTATCAAGTACGACAAGAATTTTTTAAACTTCTGGCGAGTAATGCCTCTAGAGATCAGGTAAATGTTCAATATCGTAAAATCAATGATATTAGAGAGAAAATAGCTAATGCCGAATATCAAGATGATCTTGATATCAGAGAAATTTTAACTCTACAACAACGACGGAAGTTGGTTGAATATATAGAAAGACGTAATTCTACTCCTCCAAATCCCTCAAGAGAACCAAGATAAATTTATGAAATTAGCAAATAGATATTAGGTGTTATCAATTTTGCTGTTATTGGGAAGTATTGTCCCTGCTCATGCAGCACCTACACCCGTAGATACGAAGGTGCTGCATATTATCAATCGTTTGAGTTTTGGTTCGGCACTTGGGGACATTAAAAAAGTTGAATCTATCTGGGGGTAGAAACAGGTAAAAAGCTATATTAAACAGCAACTTTCCCCAGATTCCTTAGCATTACCTAAAATTCATAATCAAGCGATCGCTTTCAGTGAGGATACTAAAGAGCGATCTAGTATCTAAGTTGAGGGTTTAGCAATGCTAAACCCCTACCTAAAATATAGATTTTCTGTTAATACTATTAAAGTAAAAGTTCAAATTCCTATTCTGTGAAATATGTCATAGAACTTTATGCCCCAAAAATATAATTCCATTAACAACTATAACAAAACCATAAAAATAATTAGTTTTGCCACAATAGCATTATCTCTAACTGCTTGTATCAGTATCCCAAATCCACCACAATTAAAAACTAACAGCGAACCCTTAAAAGTTGCCATTCCTACTAATCAAGCTAATTCCAAATCACAGCCACCAGCTAAAGTAGAAAATCTTACTTTTACAGTTCCTGCAAAATATCAAGCCAAAACAGTTTATAAAATCCAACCTAGCAATAAAGAAAAAGTCATTGCCCTAACAATTGATGATGGTCCGGGGCCAAAAACCACCGCAGAAATGTTAGATATCCTCAAACAAAATGATGTGAAAGCCACATTCTTTTGGGTAGGAAGTGCCTTACAAGAAAATCCCGAAATAGCCAAACGAGTTGTAGCTGAAGGCCATGCTATTGGTAATCATACCTGGCATCATTGGTATCGAAATATGGATGAGGCCACAGCCAAAAGTGAAATTGAACGCACAAATGATCTAATTTATAAAACTACAGGTGTGAAAACATCCTTTTTTCGTCCTCCAGGAGGCTATTTAAACAACGGATTAGCTACTTATGCTAAAAGCAAAAAAAACTCTGTTGTTATGTGGTCTGTAACCTCAGCAGACACAGATCCTCGCGCAAAATATCAAGTCTTTATTAAAAATGTGATCAGAGATGCTAAACCCGGTGCTATTGTCTTAATGCACGATGGTGGCGGAAATCGTGAAAGAACGGTAAAAGCCTTACCAGAAATCATCAACGGACTTAAACAGCAAGGCTACCGATTTGTGACAGTTCCTCAACTCCTGGAAATGCAGTAAGAGAACTCCAAAAAAATAATCCAATTTTGTGGGATGGGCATCTGGTTCCCTCCTTGTATTATTAGGGGACCAGATGCCCGCACCACAAAAAATTTTAGGATATTTTTTTAATTGGAAGTCTCTAATGAGAATTAATTCTGGGCGCAGGCCCTGCGCCCCTACTGGTAGTAAAATTACTCAGTAACGACGGCAGCACAGACTTGAGCCTCTTGCCAAAGTTTGTCCAAAATAAACTCTGCGCTATAACTCATAGTCGTGACGAATACACCTACAGCATCATCATTACTATCACATAACCAAGAACCTTCTAGGGTAACTTCTAAGTATTCAGCATCACAGTTAGATAAGCCGATGATTTCACTATCATGGCACTTCAATTCCGTCTTCAGTCTTTCTACTCCTGGCAAATCAAGAGGTAGCAAAAAGGAAGCTGTGGTGGGTTCAACACGCAAAGATTGACTGACACGCAGTGCCAAAATCACCCTTTGTGCTACCCATGCTTCGAGAGATTGAGTGAGACACTCTAAATAAAAACCGTTTTCTGTGTAAGTTAATTTCAGCATTCCTCTTGCTCTCCTGTTATTCCAGGTTTGCTTGCATATCAATCCAAAACTTTTCAGCAAATGTCACAGTTGGGTGAACAGGTGCTTTAGGTAATTTCCGCAAAGGCATACCAGCTTCAGCAGGTGTTTTATCGCCTTTACGAGAATTACATTTCGCGCAAGCTATGACTACGTTATCCCAAGTATGTCGGCCGCCTTTAGATCGGGGGATGACATGATCTAGGGTGAGATGTTTGTTAGTACCGCAATATTGACAACTACTATGATCTCGTCGTAAAACCTCCCGACGATTCACCGGTGGAACTTTCCACATTCGTTCCGTAGCAGTGATTTTTAAGCGAATGTGTTTGGGTACAGAGAGGACAAATCTAGATGAGTGAATCAACCAACCGTCTTCTGTAGAAAATTCCAATGGTTCGGCTTTATTGCTGACTAGCAACACTATCGCCCGCTTGATATTTACCCGACACAGTGGCAAGTAATTCTGGGAAAACACGACCACAGATTGCTCTAATACTTGGATTGCGCTTGTCACAGCCTGACTCCTTATAAAAAAACCCCCGCTTCTGTCTTAGACTTAGCGGGGGTTAACAATTGACCTGATGGTTTTTTGTCTTATTTTGGTACAGCATTTTTTTGCTTGTACCTCCCGCGTTTGATCTCTATTTGTGGTTTTGTATTCAGTAAATTTATGTGGGGATATTTAAAATCATAATTGCCTTTTGTGCTTTGCCCTTGATGTTGGCTATTTTTACCCATAAATGAATACTCCACCTCCGCAGCAGCAAATTCCCAACTGCCGGGGCATTTGGTAGCTTGTGAAGAAGTGGAGATGGGATAAATAGATTTCACAGAAAATTTCACCTATTGAACATTCCTTTAAACATACTACACTTGTATTACTATCCTGTCTATACCTTATAAGGAGAAAAAATCATGCAGACCATTACACGCACCCCAACAACTGATATGGAAGTTACCAGTATTCGTCTAGAACGGGAACTGAAAGAGAAACTCAAAGATATTGCTGGTAATCAAGGATATCAATCTTTAATTCGAGATATCCTCTGGAATTATATCCAGCAAAAATCAGGTGAGTGGAAACCCCGGTTTTCTAAATCTGATATTCGCGCTAGTATTGCTGCTGTGGCGCAACAGGAAGAGCGTTGTGTCCTCACGGGTAAATTAATTGAATCGCAACAGCCAATGTTATTAGGATTGACGAGGAATGGTGATATGGTTCCTCTGTGTTTTGAGAGTTTAGCTGGCTAGTACCGCAAGGCGAAAGTCAAAAGTCAAAAGTCAAAAGTCAAAAGTCAAAAATAATATGGCGTAAGCTTTTTGGCGATTGAGAATGGTTGTTTTATTTACGCCGTGCTGTACTAGTGCAGTAATTGTAGTTAATTCTACCCAGATGCCACCTTGGTAACTGGGTAAAATACCGATCTTGAGATTTATTTAAGACAATTTCCCGGATCAAGTCAGGTTTACCGTGTTAATTCGGATGCAAACCCTAATATTTCTAGGTTAATTATAGAGAAATTACGGTTTATATCTAGTTCAAGACAGGATATCCTAAATGCCAGATTCACTCAATATCAAACTCTCAAATATTATTTTTACCATAACTATTAATCAATTTATGGTTCTTGAGTAATAACAAAAGTATTATCTAAAAGTGGATAACCAATGAGAAAACCTTTATTATCACCACAAAAATATATAAATAATGGACAACAACTACATACATCTTCAGGTAATATGATGCAGCACCAAGAAGAAATTGCTGATACTTTACCACAAAAGATTAATAAAATTATTGCTAATAATTCGCTCACATCCTCTATTCTTCCAGACATTGCCCATGCCATAGGAGTAACATTTAACATAGATTGTTGTTTACTTACAGTAGTAAGTGACACATCTGGGGAAACGATAACGGCTTATTGGTGTAGTGAACAATTTTTGGGTGAATCACAAGTTAAAGAGATATTAGCTCATAAAGAATTGCTGTTTGAGTTACCGGTGGTGCAATGTGCAGATCAAAAATTGACTATTGAGGATATTTCTCTTATTCAAAAAACCTTAGTTAGTGGTTGGCAAGATATACCACTACCAATGAAATCTGTTCTATCCATTTCTACACGATTTAATGGTCAAAGTAATGGCGTAATTAGTCTGATTAAATTCCAACCCTATCAATGGCAAGAATCAGAAATTAGACGATTACAATCAATAAATTCATGTTGTGCAATCGCTTTTGCTCAAATAGCACAATCACAGATTTTAGCTACTCAAAAACAACATCTACACAAGGCTAATCAGCATCACAAGTTGATTCAACAATTAACTATCTTTAATCGGAGTAAATTGGGGTTGAATCAAATGCTCCAGTTAGTTATTACTTCCACGGCTCAAGCCTTAGAAGTAGATCGGGGGTTATTGATTTTATTCAAATATGCAGATCCATTATTTAGAAACCTTCCTCAGCAGCAAATACCCAAGGTTAAAGCAACTTTAGTAGGAGCATGGACTAAGGATACACATACTACCGCTATTGGTGAATTAGATAACTTGGAGCAGTTTTTCTGGGTATCTGATTGTAGTTTATGTCAACTTTTATTTACAGATCCAGGAAAACCAATCATGACTAATAATTGTAAAGATGAAAATACTAGTAATCCTGCTTCTTTGTTCGCCATTGAAGAGTTTCCGCAGACGATGCTAATGCCATTGGAAAGCCAAGGTAAGGTTTTAGGATTTGTAGTTTTACAACAAGCTACTACCCGCAATTGGGAAACAACAGACTTAAATTTGATAGAAATGCTTTGCGCTCAATTAAGTGATGCTGTCATTCAGTCCCAAACATTACGACAAGTGCAAACTTTAGTAGATGAACGGACCCAACAACTCAAACGCAGTTTGGAAGTACAAGCAAAATTGTATGAAAGAACTCGGCAATATGTAGAACAACTACAAAAACTTAATGAACTCAAAGATGAATTTGTCAGCAACATTAGCGATCGCTTGCGTTATCCTTTAACAAATATGCTCATGTCTATTCGTAATTTACGTTTACCTGGAATATCTCCAGAACGTCAAGACCGATATTTAAACATCTTAGAATCAGAATGTACTAAAGAAATTAATTTAATTAATGACCTGTTAACCCTCAAAAAGCTGGAATCTCATCAAGAAGCACCACAATTTGAAAGTCTAGATTTAAATATTAAAATTCAAAATCTTCTCACTTCCTTTGATCAACAATTTATAGATCAAGAATTAAGTATTTCCGTAGAATTACCGAATGAGTCTTTAAAGCTGCAAACAGAAGTAGAGAGTTTTGATCGAATTATCCAAGAACTATTAACCAATGTCTGTAAATATTCGGAGCATGATACAACTGTTCGTGTAAAAGTCACTCACCAAGTTGCAGATGAACTTGATCAGGCTATTATTAGAGTGACAAATACAGGACGGGGAATATCTGAAGAAGAAGCAGCTTATATCTTTGATAAATTCCGTCGTGGTAAAGGCCGCTGGATTCCTGGAACAGGCTTAGGACTTGCTTTAGTGAAGTCTTTAGTGCAACATCTTAATGGAGCGATCGCTGTTGAAAGTATTTCCATTCCTGATTCCCAACTCAGTGAAATTAGTTTTACACTAACTATCCCCCTATCTTCTCCACCTAATTAGCTCCTATTCCAAAGAACTGACAACAATCCTCTAAAAAGGAATTTAAAGGTAACTGTTCCAGTGGTAGAAAACAAATAACTAAAAATTACCTTCAAAATCTGATAAATTGAGTGACATGGAAAAGCAGCACCTAAATCAGATAGAGTATATCCTCCTGAAATATTCTCATGATTCTGATTTAGTGAAAATCACTTAATTTTTATGACTTGATTTTTTGGTTTTTTCGTTTACTTTGGACACATTGGACGCTTATTGTTTTTATTTATGATCGCAAAATCTAAAAAATTTCGTTGGCAAAAAACTAAATATTCGGTTTTATCTCGACAAATAGATATTTTCTTAGCTGCGGGTAAATTTATGTTATATCTTTGGTGGGATAGTATTTTTTCCCAAGATTCTTTACAACATAAGAAAAATCGCGCTGCTTGGTTAGTTAATACTTTAATTGATTTAGGACCTACTTTTATTAAAATCGGTCAAAGTTTATCAACTCGTGCTGATTTATTACCTTTAGAATATATAGAAAGTTTGGGAACTTTACAAGATCAAGTTCCTGCTTTTAGTAGTCAAGAAGCCATGACTATGATTAAATTAGAATTAGGTAAACCTGTTCAACTTATCTATAAAGAATTTGAATCTAATCCTTTAGCTGCTGCTAGTTTAGGTCAAGTTCATAGAGCTAAATTGTATACGGGTGAAGATGTAGTTGTTAAAATACAACGTCCAGGTTTAGAAGCTTTATTTAATTTAGATTTTAAAATCTTATTACAATTAATTAAATTTTGTAATCGTTATTTTGTTGGAGTTAGAAAGTATAATTTAAACTTAATTTATGATGAATTTTTTAATTTATTATTTCAAGAAATTGATTATATTCAAGAAGGTAAAAATTCTGATAAATTTCGAGAAAATTTTCAGGGACATTCTCACATAATTGTCCCTAAAGTATATTGGCAATATACTACTACTAAAATATTAACTTTAGAATATAGACCGGGAATTAAAATTAATGATAAAGCCGCATTACAAGCTTGTGGAATTAATATTACTAAAGTAAATGAAAGGGGTATTAGTTGTTATTTAAAGCAATTATTACAAGATGGATTTTTTCAAGTAGATCCTCATCCAGGAAATATGGCAATTAATCCAGATGGTAGTATTATCTTCTATGATTTTGGCATGATGGCAGAAATCGGAACTTTAGATAAAGATCAAATGATTAAAACTTTTTTTGCTATCTTAAAAAAGGATAGTAATGAAGTAGTAGATACTCTCATAAGCATGGGATTAATTGAACCTATGCCCAATATGACTCCAGTTAAAAGATTAATCACATTTTTATTAGATAAATTTACTGATAAACCCTTGGATGTTAAAGCATTGGGTGAGGTAAAAAGTGAACTTTATGAAATGTTTGAACAGCAACCATTTCGCTTACCTGCTCAAATGATATTTATTCTTAAAGCCTTAACCACATTAGATGGTATTGCGAGAACTTTAGATCCTCAATATAATCTTACAGCATCTGCCCAACCCTTTGTCAGAAGCATAGCAATTACAAAAAGTAAAGGACATACGATTGCTCAATTAAGCAAACAAACAAAGGATTTTCTGCAATATCAACTCACAAAACCAAATAGAACCGAAGTTTTATTTAAAAAATTAGAAGAAAGAGTTGAAAGGGGAGAGTTACAATTAATAGTTAAAAATGTAGAAAGCGATCGCATATTAAGACGAATTTATCTAGCAGTCAAAGCCTTAATCTATGCTTGTCTAACCGGGTTTAGTCTTTTAGCAGGATTAATCTTGATGATCAATAAGTATAATAATTGGGCAATAGCGGTTTTTTGTGTATGTGGTTTTTGCCTGTATTTATTAGTGAGATCACTAACGAAATTAGCAGTCAGAGAGAAAATAGAAAGAATGGGTTAAGAGACTTACAAATAAAAAAATCGTCAATGCCTACCCATTCGGAGATATTTTCCATCTCCTTTTTTATATGGAAAAATCTCCACAGGATATTCAGCATTTATATAGTCAACACTAGGGTTTAGTAGGCGTTCCAATATAGCGATTAACAATCCTGGCGATCGCTACAATACCAGATATAGGAGACTTCCAATTAAAAAAATATCCTAAAATTTTTTGTGGTGCGGGCATCTGGTCCCCTAATAATACAAGGACAGGCAAGATGCCCATTCCACAAAATTGGATAATCTTTTTTGTGGAGTTCTCTAGGACTGCTGGCATAGAACAATATATCAACAAACTCAAATGGTGTTGGTCAAATTATTATAAGAAAAAGAGCCATCTGCAAAGCTAAACGTATCAAAATTAGATGTGGACAAAGTGATTGAGTCGCCATTGTTATTAAAGGTGAAATTAGCAGACTTCAGAGAATTGGCAAAAGTAATCCCAGATACAGTGAGTTCAGAAAGTTTAAAAGCACTCAAATCAAGGGTATCAAAACCGATTCCACCATCAACAGTTGCATTACCAAACCCTTTAAAGTAGTCATTTCCAGCAGCAAGATCAAATCTCTCACCACCACCGATAGTGACTTTTTGTTTAACTCCATTGATGCTACTGGTCGCGATAATTTTGTCGTTGCCCTTACCAGTATTAATACTTCCTGCTCCATAAATACCGAAAGTAGTACCACCAACTGTAGTAGCATATCCAGTTAGAATATCATTGCCATCACCAGTATCAATTACACCATCGTTAAAGATGCCATAGGCAGTTCTACCAGCTTCTAAGCTGTAGCTGTGAGGTGTCGTCTCCCGAACCTGTATCTACTAGACTATCAAAGGAGATTTTCTATCATCCAAAAATCGCTATTGTTCATTAATAATAGACAATAACATCCTGTAAATCCTCTAATCCTGGTTATCCTGATTCAGACAAAAAATCCTCAAAAATCCTTGTAATTTATAGGTTATCGGTGGGATGTTGAAAGTGTAATTATCTGAATCAGGATGTCCAGGATTTAAGGATTTTCAGGATTGTTATTGATGATTTTTCTGTGAGTATTGAAAGATAAAAAATGATAATTATAATAACAGGAGATTTTCTATCATCCAAAAATTGCGATTGTTTATTAATAATAGACAATAACATCCTGTAAATCCTCTAATCGGTGGTTATCCTGATTCAGACAAAAAATCCTCAAAAATCCTTGTAATTTATAGGTTATCGGTGGGATGTTGAAATTATAATTGTCTGAATCAGGATGTCCAGGATTTAAGGATTTTTAGGATTGTTATTGATGATTTTTCTGTGAATATTGAAAGATAACAATAAGAATTAAACATATAGGCGAACATGAGTTCGCCCAAAATATCCTACCCCACATCATCATGAGCGAAACGGTTAAACAAGAAATCTAACGCATAATTCCGCAATTGATAATATTGAGGATCTTCCATAATTCTCGCTCTATCTCTGGGACGAGAAAAAGGAATGTCCATCACTTCCCCAATTTTGGCATGAGGTCCATTGGTCATCATTACCAACTTATCAGCTAAAAACAAAGCCTCATCAATATCATGGGTAATCATCAAAACCGTACAACGATTATCACCCCAAATCTTCAACAATTCTTCTTGCAATTCTTCCTTAGTAATAGCATCCAATGCCCCAAAAGGTTCATCTAAAATCAACACTTTGGGACGAATAGCTAAAGCCCGAGCAATAGAAACCCGTTGTCTCATTCCCCCAGACATTTGCATAGGTTTTTTTTCCATTGCGTCACCCAAACCCACCATTGTTAAATGGTCCCGGACAATAGCCCGTTTTTCAGCTTCTGGCTTAGTTGGATAAACTGCATTTACAGCCAAATAAATATTTTCAAAAGCCGTTCTCCAAGGTAATAATGCATAGTTTTGGAAAACCACCATTCTATCAGGACCAGGCTTGGTAATTGGTTGTCCTTCTAATAACACTTGTCCAGTAGTAGGGAAATTAAAACCAGAAACCATGTTTAACAGCGTTGATTTACCACAACCAGAGTGGCCAATAACGCAAAGAAATTCACCTTGTTCAACGTTGAGGTTAACACCATCAAGGACGGTAAATGGTCCTGACTTGGTGGGATAAACTTTGCAAACGTCTTTAATTTCTAGGAAGGGCTGAAGACTGATTGTAGCGGTGTTGGTAGATTTTAAGTTACGGTTTTGCATTTTAAATCTTGAGTGTTGAATTTTTTTATATATCTCGTTCCCAGTCCCAAAGGATGTTTGTAAAGTATTAAGTTGTAATTTTTTACCCCCCTTAATCCCCTCTTGTAAAGGGGGGAAACTGGAAAATCAAGTCCCCTCCCCTTTACAAGGGGAGGGTTAGGGTGGGGTAAAAAAAATGGGAACAAGAAAACGAGAAATGAGAGGAAGAGTGAAGATACCTGGGTTTAAGCTGCGGTTCTTCTGGGGGCATCTAGAACTACTTCAGCTATGGAGAAATCGCGTTTAATTTCTAAGTCGTTGAGATAGCTAATGGGGTCGTCAGCGTTGAAAGGTTTACCATCAAATAGTTGGATAGGTTGACGGGTATAACTAATATCTAAACCCAGTTCTCTAGCTGCGGTACTGAAAACGCGGACTCGACATACTCGTTCAACAATTTCTACCCAATTTCTGGGGAAGGGAGTATCACCCCACCGCGCTAATTGAGTCATGATCCAAATTTGTTCTGTCCGACTAGGGCGATTGATTGCAGACTCGGAATAAAATTGGTGATGGGCATATTCCCGCATGGGATGATCTAAATCACAACTATCACTATTGGGGTTTTCCAGTTGGATATATTCAATATCTGTGCTGACATAATCCCGACTTGCTAAAATTTGTCTAACTTCTTGGGCATTGGCAGGATCTGCACAATATTGGCAAGCTTCTAGTAAGGCTTTAGTTAAGGCAATATGGGTATTTGGATAAGCTTCTGCCCAATCTTCTCGCACACCTAAAACTTTACCAGGATGTCCTAACCAAACTTCTAAATCTGTGGCAATTGTAAAGCCTGAACCTTCAACTGCTGCCCGATAATTCCAAGGTTCACCTACAGAATAACCGTCAATAGTTCCACCTTTTAAATCTACTACCATTTGAGCAGGTGGGATATTTTTCATAGCCACGTCATTGTCGGGGTCAATTCCTCCTGCTGCTAACCAATAACGGAGGAGTAAATTGTGCATGGATGCGGGATGAACTACACCCATTCTGTGAGTTTGTTCGCGGGTTTTCAGCAGGTATTCTTTGAAGTCGGATAAGCTATGTACACCTTCGTCATAAAAACGTTTTGCTAAGGTGATGGCGTTACCGTTGCGGGTCATGGTCAGGGCTGTGACAACTGGTAAAGGTTGGTTTTTATTTCCTCCCAAACTTAACCACATCGGCATCCCTGATGGCATTTGTGCCGCATCTAAATATCCCCCTGTCATCCCGTCTACAATTCCCCGCCAACTGCTTTCCCGGACTAAATTAACTTCATCCAGACCATGTTTAATGAAAAAGCCTTTTTCTTTAGCAATAGCGAGAGGGGCGCAAGCTGTAATGGGTAAGAAACCAATTTCTAAATTAACTTTTTCTAACCCATGACGAACAACAGCAGCGGTTTTCCGCGCCCGAATTTTCTTGACGCGTTTTTGTTGGTTGAGGAAGTAAATCATTTCACTTCGCAAGCTGTAGTAACTTGGATGTTTTACCACTTCCATGCGTTTGCGAGGACGAGGAATATCTACTTCTAAAATGTCACCTATTTTTGATTCGGGTCCATTGGTTAACATGACAATTCTGTCAGATAACAAAACGGCTTCGTCTACGTCATGTGTCACCATAACTGCGGTAACTTCGTTTTCTTCGCAAATTTTCATCAATTGTTCTTGCAAATTACCGCGAGTTAAGGCATCTAATGCACCGAAGGGTTCATCTAATAGTAATAGTTTAGGACGAATTGCCAAAGCACGAGCGATCGCTACCCGTTGTTTTTGTCCACCAGATAACATCCCTGGTTGTTTTTCAGCATGGGGACGCAAACCCACCATATCTATATGCCGTTCGATGATTTCTTTACGTTCGGCTGCGGGCATTCCATTGAATACTGAATCTACCGCTAAAGCAATATTTTCTCTGACAGTTCGCCAAGGTAAAAGCGAATAGTTTTGAAATACTACCATTCTATCTGGACCTGGTTTTTTAATTCTTTGTCCTTCCAGAGTCACTAAACCTTCTGTGGGTAAATCTAACCCAGCAATCATGTTTAAAAGAGTTGATTTACCACAGCCAGAGTGACCGATAAGAGAAACAAATTCACCCTTTTTGATTTCTAAATTAATATTTTTGAGAGCGATATATTGACCGCCACCGGTTAATTCAAAAACTTTATCAATTTGATCAACAGCAACAAATACAGACATATTATTTGGTAATTGGTAATTGGTCAGTTACTGTCTCTTTGCCACTGACCACCGACAATTGACTATTTTTGTTCTGGTAAAATCCAGTTTTGTAGTGCCACCATGAGCTTATCTAAGATTAGACCAACAACACCGATATAAACTAGAGCTAAAATAACTTCACTAACGTTGTTATTTTGATAAGCATCCCAGATAAAAAAGCCAATTCCCACAATCCCAGACATAACGATTTCTGCCGCAATAATCGCCAACCAAGCCAAACCAATGGCAATTCTTAAACCTGTGAAAATGTAGGGTAATGCAGAAGGAATGAGAATGTTAAAAAAGTAGTCTTTTTTGGAAAGTTGTAAAACTTTAGCAACGTTGTTGTAATCGTCAGGAATTTGAGTTACACCCACCGCAGTATTAATTAAAATTGGCCAAATTGCGGTGATAAAAATCACGAATAATGCGGCTGGTTCGTTTTGTCTTAAAGCAGCTAAAGAAATAGGCACCCAAGCTAAAGGCGGTACTGTTCTGAGTAATTGAAATAGAGGATCTAAAGCTTTGGACATGGTTTTATTCACACCAATCAAAACACCCAAAGCAATACCGACAATTGCCGCCAATGTATAACTAATAGCTACCCGTTGGAGACTAGCTAAAATTTGCCAAAACAAACCTTTATCAGTGCCTCCTTTATCATAGAAGGGAAACAAAATCAATATCCAAGTATCTTGAATAACTTTGATAGGTCCTGGTAAAGTTGCCCCTGGAGTCCAAGAAAATACTTGCCAAATAGCTAGAAAAATAGCTAATGCAATCAAGGGAGGGATAAGTTCAGGAAGTTGCTTTTGCAAACCCGATAAAAATTTATTCTCAAGTTTAAGACTTGTGGAACGTTTCTGAGCTACGGTCATGGGTATATTCTCCTCAAATTGATTAATGACTAATGATTAAACGCTAACTTTTTTGATTTTCAGACTCTTGAGATATTCTTCTGGCTTCTCAGGATCAAATTTAACGCCATCAAAAAATGTTTCTACTCCACGAGATGTACTGGTAGGAATATCAGCCGCAGGTATTCCTAATTCTTTAGCGGCTTCTTTCCAAATATCTTCGCGGTTAACTTTCTTGACTAATTCTTTAGCTTTAGTTGCACCATTAGTAATGTAATCTTTGGGCAAGAATCCCCAACGTACGTTTTCAGTGATGAACCATAAATCATGGCTTTGGTAAGGATAAGAAACACTGCCTTTTTCATCTTTCCAATAGTAAGCAGCCATTTTTTTATCATCAATTTTGCGACCATCACCCATGTCATATTTACCTTGGTATGGTAATTCTAAAATTTCTGGTGAAGATAAGCCAAAATATTTTTTAGATGCTAAGATTTGCGCTGCTTCTTTGCGGTTATCAAAGTTATCTAGCCATTGCTGGGCTTCCATGATACCTTTGAGTAATGCTTTTGTAGCTTTGGGATTTTGATCAACCCAATCACCTCTCATTGCAAAGTATTCTTCAGGGTGATTTTTCCAAATTTCGGCTGTTAATGCCGCCATGAAACCAATTTTGTCGGTAACGAGGCGATATGGCCAGGGGTCGCCGGTACTGAAAGCGTCCATTGTGCCTGTTTTCATGTTAGCAACAGTTTGCGCCGCAGGTACTGTCAACAATTTGACATCTGTATCTGGGTCAATTCCACTTGCTGATAACCAATAACGAATCCATAAATCTTGGTTAACATGAGGAAATGTAAAAGCGGCTGTGAAAGGTGTAGAAGATTTAAGTTGGGCAAATAAGGGTTTAGCCGCATCCAATTTTAAGCCAATTCCTTTCCCTAGATGTTTATTAGCGATCGCAATTGCGTTACCATGTGTAACTAACTGAGCCAAAACATACATCGGGATTTTCTTGTTCCCCTTGGTGATTAAACCTTCAGTAATTAAGTGTGGCATAGGCATTTGCCATTGACCACCATCAATACCACCACCAGCAGAACCAATTTCGACGTTATCCCGTGCAGAACCCCAAGATGCTTGTTTAGAAAGTTCTACTTCAGTCATGCCATGTTTGGCAAATAAGCCTTTTTCTAAGGCAATAATGAAAGGTGCGGATTCAATAATGGGGATAAATCCAAGTTTGGCTTTTGTGGTTTCTGGTTTTTGTTCTGGGTTCGTATTAGCTGCTACTTGACCGGCAGGTTGTGAAGAATTTCCACCACTGTTACCTGTTTCTGGTGGGTTTCCTAAACATCCTTTAAGTAATACTGCACTGGCAGAAACTCCAGCTATAGTAATAAACTTTCGGCGATTAATTGGATTTAAAAAATCTGACATTGTATATCTCCTGGATTTACTAAAGTTATTTTCTAGTGATAAATTTGGATATCAAAATTAAAGCAAGATCACAATGATTTCTTGCTAATGCACTAAAAAACTAGCCTTTTAATAGATCAAAAGGCTGATTTCGCTATGGGAACAAAGTTTAATTACTTCGGGTCGTTGGGTAAGATGGAAAACCATCTCTGAACCAATTGAAATCAGTTTACAGGTTTTTTTGACAAATAGATCAATTTGGCAAGGTAATTATTAAATAAATATTATATTGGATACATAAGTAAAAATTTATAACTTAGGCTTCATTTTGTGCAAAGTTTTTAATATATAGTATTTAATTGATGATAATAATTATTTCTAGCTATGCTTTCCGTATTCCTGGGTTTATTTAATTACATACAAAGGACATAAATAGATAATTCTGATATTAACTATAGATTAATATCTTCATTCATAGATGAATTTGATGATAACCATTTTTTAAAACTTATAGATGATGGGCGCAGGCCCTGCGCCCCTACCTACTGACTCCTCAACCTTTACCACCTGTAAAAGTAACACCTTGAATCAAGTAGCGGTTAAAGAAAGCATAAATACCTAAACCTGGGAGGGTAAATACCATAGAAGCCGCCATAATATAGTTCCAATAGCTGATATATTGACCTTTAAAAGTATTTAGTCCTAAAGGTAAAGTAAACATTTCCGGATCAAAAAGAATCACGACGGGTAACAAAAAATTATTCCAACTACCCATAAATACAAAAACCGCTTGTGCGGCTAATGCTGGTTGAGCTAAAGGTAAAACTATATACCAAAAAATTCCCCAGGCATTTAAACCATCCAATTGAGCAGCTTCTTCTAATTCCCTAGGGAAACTTACGAAAAACTGCCGCATCATGAAAATAAAAGTAGCATTAACCATACTAGGAAAAATCATCCCTGGGTATGAATTTAGCCAACCAATCGCTTTTAAAATTAAAAATGTGGGAATAAGGGTAATTTGCGCTGGTACTGCTAACACTGCCAAAATCAGGAAAAACCAGAACCGTTTACCCTGAAAGCGCAATCTAGCTAGGGCATAACCTGCCATTGAGTTAAATAGCAAATTTAAAATCGTGACACTAACGCCAATAATGACACTGTTAAAAAACCACCGCCCAAATAGAGGTTCTTGCAGAAATATTTGTTTGTAATTGTCGAGAGTAAAATGTTTGGGGATAAAATTAAACTCACCATTAATAATCTCTGATAGAGGCTTAAATGATGCAGAAAATGCCCAGAGAAAAGGAATTACAGTGATAATTCCGTAAACTGTGAGGAAAATATATAATATAACTTTGAAATAAAAAGTATTAGAGATTTTAGTCACATTTTATAGCCTCCAAAAAATTGCCGCTGAATTAATGTGAGGATAATAATTACAGATGCTAATAAAAAGGCAATTGCTGCCCCATATCCCATTTGTAAATTCCGAAATACGGTTTGATAAATTAGCAAAACTAAAGTGAGAGTAGCGTTATTTGGTCCACCAGTCCCCCCAGAAAATATATAAGACTGATCAAATAATTGAAAAGTACCAATTATCCCCATAGCCATAACAAAGAAAGTCACAGGTTGTAATAAAGGTAAGGTAATATAAATAAACTGTTGCCAACCATTAGCTCCATCAAGTTCTGCGGCTTCATAAAGTGCTTGGGGAATATCCTGTAAAGCGGCTAAATAAATCACCATAAAAAACGGTGCTGTTGACCAAATATTCATGATCATAATCCCTTTCAGGGCAACATTTGGATCTCCCAACCAATTATAAATAGGCAATTTTAGAAAAGCTAAAAAATTATTTAGTAGTCCATTAGTATTATAAATCCACATAAAAATCAAGGTCAATACAGCCGAAGATGTGACTGTGGGTAAAAAGTAAAGAATCCGCCACCAATTTTTACCACGAATGCCAGAATTGAGTGTCACAGCTAAACCTAAAGCCAAAATAGTTTGAATAGGAACAACAATTGCCACATATTCTGCTGTATTTTTTAAAGCAATTCCTACTCTTTCATCTGTTAACAACCGATGAAAATTACCTAAACCAATAAAACGATAGTTAATACCTCCCAACATTTGAACTTTGTGCAAGGAAAGAAATACAGCATAGAGAATAGGCAAAATTACAAATGTGCCTAAAACTAAAAGACTGGGAGTTATAAATAAATAACCTGTAAAATTGTCCTTGATTTTTCTGCTGATTCTAAACATTCTCTTCCTTCTTCCTTCTTCCTTCGTGTCCTTCGCTCCTATCCCTGACGGGACGCTCCGCGAACGTGGTTCATTAACTCCTGACTCCTGTAGGGGCGTATTGCAATACGCCCCTACTAACTACGCTATCAGTAATCCCTAGATATCTGCCTGAATTTGCTGATTTGCTGTATTTTGTGCCTTTAACATGGCTTGTTTTAAAGGTTGTTGTCCTAGCAAAACACTAATAAACTGATTATCAAAATTGTTGATAATTGTGGCAGGATACTTCCCTAATTGCCAAGGCGTAGCATAATCAACTCCTGCTACTAATGGCACTCTCAAAGGATCTCGATCATAACCTAACTGCTGTGCCACTGATTTACGGGCTGGTAATGCAAATCCTGTCTCTGTCCATTTTTTCATGCCTTCTTTACCTGTGAGATAGGAAATAAGCTCCCAGGCTTCCGCTTTATGCGGTGCTTGTTTATTCATCACATAAGCTACAGTAAAAACCATCGTCGCTTTTTGATGATTAATTTTAGGAATCTCTGCTGTCGCAAATTTTAGTTTGGGGAAGGTTTCTTGGAGATAGGGAATTGCCCAATTACCTTCTATTACCATTGCTACTTTATTTTGTCCAAACATTTCACTCCCAGAATTTGTACCGACATCAGATTTTTGAGCAGATGATCGATCTTTTTGATATTGATTAATTACTAATTGTAAACCCTGTAAACCTGGATAATTAGCAAATGTAGCATAACCATTTTTATCTACAATTTCTCCCCCAAAAGCTGTAATTTTATATGCCTGACGCGCTAATTCGGGAACTTCACCAAAGCCATATTTATTAAGTTTGCCTGTTAACTGTTTGGAATAGGTGCGTAGTTGTTCCCAGGTAGTGGGAGGACTAGTTAAACCAACCTTCTTAAATGCTTGTTTGTTATAAAATAGGGCTAAGGTAGAATAGTCTTTAGGAAGACCATAAATATGATTTTGGTATTTAAAATTATTGAGTAAATTGGGTTCTATGTCTGTTAGGTCAAATTTGGGGTTAATATAATTATCAAGAGGTTCTAGGACATTCTGACCCATTAGAAAAGGGGCTTCTAGCGCATCTAAATAAAAGACATCTGGGGCTGCTTCTCCTACTAAGCGGGTTTTAATCACATCCATATACTGATCAGCGATCGCTTCATACTTGACTTTTATCTGTGGATGCTGCCTTTCAAAGTCTTGAATTACCTGTTTTAAAAGTTTTTGTTCTAGAGGATTACCTGTCCAACCACTAAGTTTAACGGTAATGGGTGGAGATGATTTTGGTAATAGCAAATTTTGACAACTAATAATAGCGATCGCTATTGTGATTACCAATCCTAAAAAGTTAAATAATCTCTTTTTAATCACAATGGAATTGAGACTAATTCAAAATTGACATATCCACTAACTTAATGCAAATGCTGTTACCGATCATCTCTCTATAGAGTGGGTTTAATTTCTCTCACTTTTGAAGCTTCTATATATTCTTCTTTCTTCCTTCTTCCTTCTTTCTTCGTGTCCTTCGCTCCTTCGTGGTTTATTAACTCCACAAGAGGGGCAACCACAGGGGGATTGCCCCTACTGTATTTCCACAGTCCCCTTGTATCCATCAATGATAACTTGCTGACCATCTTGCAGCAGATATGTAGCGCCACGCACATCCATAACAGCAGGAATACCGTATTCACGGGCGATAATTGCCCCGTGGGAAAGTTTACCACCAACTTCAGCAATTAACCCCCCAGCTTGTACTAGAATAGGCGCCCAACCAGAATCTGTGTAAGGGACGACAAGGATAGTATTTTTATCAATATCATGGGCTTCTTGCAAAGTTCTGACTATTTTCACCCGTCCTTGAATTTGTCCTTGGCTGGCAGGAATACCTACTAAAATGTTATCAGATGGATCAATTACAGGGGCAATGGGGTGAGGAGGGTTATAACCATAAACAACGGCGGGAATTTGGGGAATTTGGCTATCTTGGAGAAATTGCGATCGCCTGTTGGTAACTAATTCCAGTAAGCTATTCCTAAAAGCCATATCTGAGTTAATGATTAAATTGCGAATTTCATCTAGCTTGAGAAAGAAGATATCTCCCTGTTGTCCTAACAATCTAGACTGAAGCCAAATCTGTTCCAAAGCTAAAAATGTCCAGCGTAATTCAGCTAACAAGCGGGAATAAACTTCTGTTACCCTACCTTTAAGATCAACGCGTTTTTGGACTAAATTTGCTTGTTCGGGACGAGCATCAGCTAAATTTATCACTTCAGGAGCTTGCAGCAACTGCACAAATAATTGTCTAACTATTTGAGGGTTTTCTCGCCAAGTGGGAACGGAAATATCTGTACCTACCTCACTCAAATAGCCATAATCCTCGATTAATTCCTCAATTTCAGCTAAAATTCTTTGCCCTTGGGTCGTTTCTGCCAACTGTGCAAATACTTGTTCTGGTTTAAACTCATAGTTACCAGCTATTAAGATTTGTTTAGCATCCGCAGCTAAAAGACGCATAGCTCTTAATGATGCTACCTCTGGGGTAACACTATTATCAATTTGTTCTTCCTTTGCGCCCAAAACCGCTTGGCGGATAGCTGCACTCAAGGGTACTAAAATACTATAATAAGTACCCCGGTGTAATAAGTCGAGAATTAAATCTATTCTAGATAATAACTGATCTAGAGATAATTCTGCAATCACCACATTTGATAATTCGGTTAATCCAGGGATAAAGACTTGACGATAATCCGATTTAAAATCTTTGTCTAAATCAATTTCCCGCTTGAGTAACTTTGTCAGTCCTGGTAAATTAGCCAAAGTGGAATCGATTGGAGGTTTACTCATACTTGCACCTCTAGTCAAAAATTCCAGACTTTCTGGGGGTAATCCCATTTCCAAAAAGATTTCTCCTAATAAGGAAGCATTAAAGTAAGCTCTAGAGTAATGCAGTATTGCTGTTTTGGTAAAATCTAAGCCCCTAGCCCGTTCGCCTAAAACTATACTAAAAATTTCTCCCCACATACCACAAGTTAAAGGAGAATTAATAGACCAAGTTAAGGGGTGAATAACTCCCGGAATCACCTCAGCCGCGATTTTTCTTGTCCATAAGGGTAAAAGCGTAGTGATGGGTCTTGCTTGTAATACCCACAGGTTTTGGCCATCATAACTCCATTCAATATCTTGGGGAACACCCAAATAACGTTTTTCCAAGCGCCGGGCTAGGTATGCAACTTGCTTAATTAATGCTTCGGAAACTTTACCACTACCTTCAAATTGCAGACAAGATAATTTTTCATTATCAGCAACCACGACTCGATATTGTTCTGGTGTGACTTTTCCCGACACAATTTGAGAGGGACTACCAGATACAGCTTCTATAACTACAGCCTCACCTTGTTGAGAAATAGGATCTCGGCTAAAAGCTACCCCAGAAAATATACTTTGGACTTGTGGTTGAATGAGTACCCCCATAGCTGCCTCTTCTGAACTGCTACGACGGCGATATTCAACGGCACTGGGATGATTATAGGAGGCTTGGACTTGAGCGATCGCTTGCCTTAGTTCTGCCTTACTTGTAACATTTAAAATAGTTTCATATTGTCCCGCGGCTGATGCCTGTTGCGAGTCTTCCCCAATTGCCGAAGAACGTACCACTAAAGGTGAAAGTGGCGACGGTTGCAGAAAATCAATTAAATAGTTGGGATCATCATCAGGACCTAGTACCCAACCTTTAGGAACTGAATAGCCCCAACGTTTAATTTGGGATAATGTTGCAGCTTTAGCTCCTACGACTTCCCCATCTAAATCATCATCTAAGGTAATGATCTTGTCCTCATTACTTAAATATTGCATCATCTGTTGGGATTCTGGATTTGCTTCCTCAACTGGGAGGTTAAGATCATCAGGAATTTGGTTATAAATCCCGTAAATTAACCCCGATAAAGCAAAAGCAGCCATGATTCTCGGTATATCCTGGGAATGGATAATCCCCACAAATAAGGGAAATATAACTAATACCCCTAATTTAATCGTTTCTTTAGAGCGAGTAATTAAAAAGCCAATAGCTGCAATCAAGCTAACAAAAGCCGCTACTAAGGGATCATGAGCCAGCAGTCCCCAAGCGACGTTGGTTGTTCCCGCTCCTTTAGTAGCAACATATCTACCGATAACCAAGGCTATTAAAGCAATAATTTCCCAGACTGGTTGTAAAGGAAAACAATATTGGGCAATTGTGACAACAGCAACACCCTTGAGGGCTTCAGAGACAACACAGATACTTCCCGCTAACTTACCACCATGATAAAAGGCGGCTGCTACGCTAATATTTCCTGTACCCACATTGGCTAATTGCTTGCCACTCAGAGCATAAGTAATCCAGGCAATTAGCGGGATTGCTCCTAAAAGTGGACCAACAATTAAAATAATTAAAATACCCAAAAAATTAATCATGATTCTCTAATCTAAAATTTAAAATTTGATGACACACTCTAAATTTGTAATTAACAAAAATGAATTGCCGAATAAACATAAAACCCTTATAAATCAATATTTACAGAGCTGTTCAAGGTTGACATTATAGCAGGAGTCACCGAGTCAGAAGTAAAACCCTGTTGTTGCATAGCTTTGTGATAAAATTTTATACCTTATGGACTTGCAATATGCTATATCAAAATAGTAGGCCTTAATACCAGAAAAGCTCAAACACTTTTTCTGGTTCGAGATGACTTTGAATTCTTTTTTCCTTTCTGTCCTCTGTTCCCTGTTATAGGACACTAGAGAACAATGGAAATCTTGTTTACTAGTGTCCCGAATGTTATTTAAGGAATTTAGCCTAGTGCATAAGCGGCAGTAAGCGCCCAAATAATCAGGCCTGCAATTGATCCTAAAAGTACCACAGTGGAGATTGTAATCAGTTTAGGTGAATCTGCACCTTGAAATTTCATAATTCCGCGATTTAAATCGGACATTGTTTTCTAAGCCTCCTTTATTACAGGGCTAATCTGTCCGTTCTGATTTTAGTCTTTCTGTTGCCAGATGGTGTTAAGTTATCATTACGATTTTTTGTAAGCTTGGCAAAAATAGGCAAAATCAAACAAAAATTAGTAGTATTTATACGTGACACTCAGAATATATTACTATTACAGAATCTGAATTCAAAGCCAGACACCAAGTCAATTTTACTCCTTCTTCCTTATTCCTTATTCCTTATTCCTTCTTCCTGACTCCTGACTCCTTCTTCCTGACTCCTGACTCCTGACTCCTTCTTCCTGACTCCTGACTCCTGACTCCTGACTCCTGCTATATTACCAAAAAGATTAATTATTATCTCTAATCCAAAGAGCTAAACCACCCCCACGCCCACGGGCAGCAATTACATCTTCAGTTACTAAAAAGAAAGCAAAAAAAGGTAATTTAGCTATGGGTTGAGCATCAAAATCTGCAATTTCAACTTTACCTGAACGAATCTGTTTATTAACAAACATCCAATTAAATAAACTAATTTGCATTTGGATAAAATCAAAAGCCAATAAATTCTTTTTTCCTAAATATTTTATTGGTCCGGTCAATTTAAATAATATTGCTCCCAATTGGACTTGATTAGCAATTTCCCCTTTTTCTAAATTCTGTTCTTCCGTAGGACTAAAGCAAATATGAATTTTCGTGAATTTTGGTACATACCGACCCTTACCTAAAATAATTCCCCCACGACTTCTGACTTTTTTAGTACCAGTAGCAAAACAAAGCCGCCATTTACCACCGAGAGATTCAAAAGGATAATTTAACTTTTGCTGTTTTGCGGTTTTTTCTGCTTCTAGCAACGCATTTACTATTACTTCAGCGGAGGGGACTTTATTTCCTTCTCGATACGCATTAGCAGCAAGGGACAAGGAGTTAAGAAAATCAGCGGTGGAATTAGATATTAAATTAGCTGTCATAAAAGTATTGTTGACTTAACGAATTTTATATTTTTTTATAAACCAAATAAATTGTAACGTTTATTTAATTAATTTCTTAATAAGAGTATAATAAATATATGATTTTTAGCTAAAATTTTGGTCGCTAGAAACTCAAGTAATTGGCTGTGGTTTGGGAAGTGCAATACTCACCTGTGGATATAATGAGGTGGAAATATGGATACTCAAAAACTCCTGAAGTCGTATAAATCAGGAGAAAGGGATTTCCCTGGAATGAATCTGCACCAAGCTATGTTAAGACGTGCTGATTTGAGAGGAATAAATTTAGAAGCAGCAGATTTAAGCGGTGCAGATCTTAGTCGAGCAAATTTGAGTGGTTGTAATCTCAGTAGAGCGAATTTAACTAATGCTGATTTAACTAGAGCAAATTTAGAAAATGCAAACTTAAGTGAAGTTAACTTAATAGGCGCTGATTTAACCAGAGTCAATTTAAGAAAAACCAATCTAAATCGTGCTGATTTGCGAACTGCAATTTTAAGTTCAGCAAACTTAGTAGGTGCAAATCTGAGTCAAGCAGAAATCAGTGGTGCTGACTTTAGAGGTGCAAATCTCCATAACGCTAATTTAATTGATAGCAATATCAATGAAGCAGAATTTATGGGTGTTGATTTAACAACAATAATCATTACAGAATCTGAGATAACTGGAGAAATTTTGCATATAGGGTTATCTCACACATGGATAACTTGGGCTGGTAGTTGTTAATATTCTGGTAATTTGGTGAATATTATAGTAGGGAATAGGGAATAGAGTTAAAAGTCTTTTTCTGTATGGTTTTCTAGGAAAATTTTGTATCTCATTCAACTGCATACCGCTATAGAAATTTACCAAATTAATCAATACTATCCCAAGAAGAAAAATGAATGAAATCCATTTATATGGGTGGGGCAAACCTCGCCCTTTATTTTATGACAATTAATATAGTCAATATATTATTGTTCAATAAGTAAAATGTCCGCAAGAGCGGACATTTAAGGGCTTCTGTCACTTCTATTGGCTACAATCATGTCTGAAACATGATGCTTTTATTGTTAATGATGAGAATAAAAAAATCAAGTCTTTTCCAGATATAAACTAGACATAATTAAGTGAATTATATCTTAATATCAAATGCAAATTTTCAAAATTTAAAGGATATTATTATTCAGATAAAAAACATCATTCCTCAGAGTTATATCGGCGGGAAGTATAAACCCAAACATTATTATCCTGCTGAATTTGTCGAGTGTGGGAAGAACCGATAATAATCACAGTTCGCATATCTGCTAATGTCGGTTCTAACTCTTCCAGGGTAATAACCTGGACTTGTTCTCCTTTCCTCCCTAGATTTCGCCCTAACACAACTGGAGTATGAGGTTTTCGGTGTTCCATTAAGATCTTTTTTGCGGCTGCTAGTTGCCAAGTGCGTTCTTTGGATACAGGATTATAGAAAGCAATCACAAAATCACTTGTAGCCGCAGCCGTGATTCGTTGGGCAATAATTTCCCAAGGCTTCAAAATGTCAGATAGAGAAATCACACAAAAATCATGTCCTAAAGGCGCACCAATGGTGGCTGCTGCGGCTTGCATAGCGGAAATACCAGGGGCGACTTGAATATCAATAGTTTGCCATTCTGGTTTATTATATTGGTCTAAAACCTCAAAAACTGCCGCTGCCATTGCGTAAATACCGGGGTCGCCAGAAGACACAACCGCTACATATTTTCCGGCTGCCGCTAACTCCAACGCCTGATATGCTCTTTCTGCTTCTACTCGATTATCTGATTCATGGACACACTTACCATCTGCTAAAGAACCGATTAAATTAACATAAGTTTTATAACCGACTAAATCCGTTGCTGCTGCTAGAATTTCCTTTACTTGTGGTGACATCCATTGAGATGCACCAGGACCAGTACCAATAATAGCTAATTTTCCCTGGGGTTGTCCTATAGTAGTGGGGTTAATAATTTGAGTTGAGATGGCGACGGCAATAGCAGTTGAGGATGATACAATTTGAGCATCTGCACCTGCGGCTGCTAAAATCAATTCTGTTAATTCACTTTTGGGAAAGAAGCGGATAGGAACTCCCAAAGCCTTAGCTATAGAGTGAAGTTGGGAATTATTAGCTAGGTGAAGTGGTGCAAATATTCCCGCGACTGCGGCAGGTGCTAAATTAGATTCTCTGAGTATTTGCTGAATTTGAGGAATGGTGTTTATTCCTAGGTTGGTAAGAGCAATGGCAATTTTTGCAGGATGATAAACTAAACAATTAGAGTTAAAATTACCCAATTTTTCAGTAATTTGAATAGTTAACCCGCCATTTTCATCAATAGGTAAATTACTATCACTCAACCAACCGGCTGTTCCCTCTAACTTGACTTTTCCCCCAGCTAATAAATCAGCAATAAATTTTTTCCCATGTTCTGGGTTAGCTAAATGATATCCAGACGGAGGAGATAACAAAGCGGTATGAAAGCGGATATCTCCTGTAGTGGTAATTGCTGGGTTTATATTTAAAGCTTCTGCAATTTGCCGCGCTAAATCATTGACACCACTCAACCCACCTAAAAGCGGGACTACAGCACTACCATCTTCTGCGACAGCTAAAACAGGTGGTTCTTGTCCTTTATCAGTTAAAATCGGGGCAATTGTTCTGATGAGTATACCAGCCGCACAAATACCAATTATCGGTGTACCAGCGGCGAATAGTTCTCGTACAGTTTCGCCAAAATTGGTAAAGCTAATATCAACATCTTGAGTGCGACTAACTAAACCATACAATTTCGCGCTTGAGAAGATATTAGTAATTTTTCGCCCAATGATAACGCTATTTTGACTCAACACCACAACCGCAGGGGCTATTCTTGTATTCATAAAAGGTGATAGAAAATAAGGAAAAAATAATCAGCAATATTTGCTAATGAATCAAGATTATCACCATAATTTTCCGAAATTCACAATGATTTTTAGTATAATTAATTGGCATTGATGTTTTTAGTCATTTATCTAACCCAATATTCTTAGTGTTTTATAATTAATAATGTTTTCAGAAACTTCCAGGATAGATTAAAGAGGTGAATATAATGATAGGGAGAATCATTCACAGCATCAAAGTTGTATTTTTAGGACAAAGTAGCTAAATAGCAATATTTATTGAACCCAAGACAAAGGCAAAGTTAATTATGACTGTGAAAGAATTTCCAGGAAATTTAGATAATTTACAAAAATCCGAAGAGGATGATATTAAAAAGAGTTTGCAAGACGGAGAAATAATATAGGACTCCTATTTGATTTTTGAACGAAACTCAGTATCCCTTTATTCCTTCTTTCCCTGTTCCCTGTTCTCATTACCGTTAATTGCATTTCTTTGGTGTTAATAATTCTAAATTATTCTCTAAAATTGTCCCTTTCAAGTTTGCTCTCTGAAAATTTGTGCCTCTAATATTCGCACCTTGCAAATTTGCCCCTGCTAAGTTCGCACCTTTTAAATTTGCCCAACTTAAATCAGCTTCCGTTAAATTGGCTTTCGTCAAATTAGCTTTAGATAAAAATGCGTTTCCTAAATGAGCTTTAGTTAAATTTGCTTTATAGAGGTTAGCTTGATAAAGTTGAGCAGTCATTAATTCTGCTTCATATAAATTCGCTTCACTTAAATTAGCAGTAATTAAATTAGCTGCCATTAAAGTTGCAAAACTGAGATTACTGCGAATAAGTTGAGATGCTGCCAAATCCGCATCTTTTAAATTAGCATTTTGAAAATCTGTACCAATTAAATTTGCATCTGTAATCACAGCATTTTCCAGATTTGCGGAACTAAAATCAGCACCAATAAAATTTCCAAAACTTAAATTAGCTTGTGTCAAGATTGCACCACTCAAATTAGCAATACTCAAGTTAGCTTTACTCAAATTAGCTTCAATTAATTTAGCTTGATAAAAAATAGCATTACTGAGATTAGCATGACTAAAATTAGTTCGCACTAATAAAGCGTGAGCTAAATTGACTTTATTCAAATTTACTTCTTGGAGATTTGCCCCTCGGAGGTTTTCTCCTAGTAGATTTGCACCGCTAAGATCAATTTCAATTTGCGGATTTTTCTTTCTCCATTCTATCCAAGTAACCGCACCTGCTCGCAGTAAATTAAGATGTTGTTGATTTGCCATTTTTTGCTCCTTTACTCGTTCCGCTTACCTTGAGGATTTTCTCTTCCTGGTGAATTTTCAATTGCTGCTAAAGCTCCTGCTGCTCCTGCTAAAATATCCTGTTCTGCTCCCCCTAAATAAAGTCGGCCAAAACTCCCTACAGCTTGAACTTCGAGAATATTAATTTGCGCGGCTTTTTCCGCTTCATTGGCTGCTAATGCAGCATAAGCCGCTGGTTCAACTTCCAATACGTAAAGGGTTTGTCCTGCTAATAGGAGTTGTCCCCGACGACTACGGTTAATTAGTTGGGTTTGGTAAGCGTCAATATTGCGGATAACTTGGCTAGAAATTACCCGCGGTTTGAGACATTCCTCTTTTTTCACACCTAAAAAGGCCAAAATAGCATCTCCAGCGGCTCGTGTTTCTCCTTGAGAGCCGGAATGTATTTCTAAAAGTCCGTATAATCTTTCTACTACTTGCACTCCAGGACGGACAGAAGCAGATTTAAGGGCTACGTCCGTAATCTTGTTGATTTCGATACCAGGGGAAATTTCAATCCATAGGGATGTGTCCCCCGGTAACGGTAAGAACCCCTGAGCTACTGTTCCCATGTATGCGGCGTGTTGAGGTTGCAGATTGTCTAGAAATACGAAGCTGCGTAATTCTATACCCAAGGTCTTAATTCTCCAGTCATGAGGGTAAACTTCTTGTGTTGCAATATATGAGTTTACCTTTAAAGTGGACTGATTTGGTAATTAGTGATTATTAATTCCTCTGCTGGAGGATATTTTAGCTCTTTGAGATTTTTTTGGCTAAATTTTGCATATTAGGTAATGAAGAACCAAAGAAACTCCTATATCCTAAATTAGTTCTCGCAATTTAGCAGCAACGATACCATTACTAAATAGTTTTCTAGCTTTCTCTATACCAGCTTGAATATTTGTACAAATACCACTATTCCATAGATAAAAACCGCCATTCCATAGGGCTGTTTCCATCAATTCACTTGGTTCTCCAGCTAAAACTGAGTGCATATTTTTGATTAGTTCTGCTGTTGTCCCCAGAGTAACATTTTTGGTAGTAAAACCATATTCACGAGGTGCGAGATGTAACCGTTCTAATTCTTCTGTATTTGCTGAAGATAAACCAATTATAGCAGTGCGATCGCGTGGTAAATCTCCACTTCCTTCTAATCCTTTGACAAAGGTATATTGTTTGACATTATGTAAATTTAAAGCCACTTGAAACATATTTTCTGTGGGTGGATGGACAAACCCAGATATAATATGAGCGTCCCCAGCATAAGGACACCAAATTAACTCCATTGTAGCTACAGGTGGGCGTTTTCCTAATTGATCTCGATATTCCCAAAGAGTGTTAGTCATAGGAAAATGATGAGGTGTATAAATAAAACCTAGTCCAGTTTTAGCAAATATTTCTTGAGTTTGTATTAAGGATAGTTGTTGCCAATTTACGCCTAAACCTTGCCAGATTTCTATTAAAGGTAAACCGTATTTTGTCGGATAGCGATCTCCTCCGTGCATAATTACAGGTTGTCCAGCGGCAGTTAATAGTAACGCAGTAATAATATTAATTGGTGCAGTGCGAATTCTGCCATCATAAGGAATACCTAAAACTATTGGTAATTGATCGTTTATTTCGGTAATTGGTGTTAATTTTGGACCCAATTCTTGATAAGCATCTAACATTCCTGCTAATTCTTCACCTGTGGGGCGCTTTATCCGATGAGAAATTAAAAACGCACCAATCTGTGCTGGTTTAGCTTCTGCTAATAACATCATTTTCATCGCGGTATAAGCTTCTATACGGGTCAAATTTTCTGAAGTATGACTTCCGCTACCGACTTTTTTTAAAAGTTCTCTAAATGTATTATTCATGGGTAATTTTTAATTATTTTACTATTTTCAAAATAAACAATATATTTTACCAATTTTATTTGATAACATAATTTTTCCAGAAAAATACTAATGATATGTATTGATATTATATCAATTTTTTAATGATAATAACTTATTACAGCGGTTTCCGCTCTTAGAGGATGAATGAACAAGTCCCTCATGGTGTATCAAATATTTTTAGATCCCCCTAAATCCCCCTTAAAAAGGGGGACTTTGACTCTAGTGGTCTGTCAATTTTGTTTTTGTGCGTAATCGGTTCGCAAATCGCTGCCATTTTGATTCTTCCTTCTTCCTTCGTGTCCTTCGTTCCTTCGTGGTTCGTTTCTCATCCGTCAAAATTTATTTGACAGACTACTAGTGGCCTGTCAATTTTGATTTTGTGCGGTTTTTGTACCTCATAACACAAAGGAAGTGCTGTAATACTTAAAAATAATAAATATGAATTGTATACTTCATGCAAAAACCACATCCAATATATCCTATTTCTGCATAAATACAAAAATTTAGTAACCCACTATACAAACTGTTATAAAAAATTACTCTAAGTTATCAATATCTAAATTGCTACAACCGCAAACCAAGAAACTACTGTCAGTTATTTCCCTAACAGTGGTAAGTACAAACCCGATCATGAAGATGGATAGACAGTTAATTAATTCCTGTTTCCCAAAAAAAACAACATAATGACAGAAACAGCAACTACTACAGCAAAACTCAATAAATTCGAGAAATTCAAAGCCGAAAAAGACGGACTCGCAGTTAAAGACGAAATCAGCGAATTTGCCCAAATTGGTTGGGAAGCAATGGAAGAAAACGATCTTAACCATCGCCTAAAATGGTTAGGTGTATTTTTTCGCCCTGTTACTCCCGGTAAATTCATGATGCGGATGCGGTTACCTAACGGTATTCTCACTAGTAGCCAAATGTATATTTTAGCAGATGTGATACAGCGTTATAATGACGATGGCAGCGCAGATATCACGACTAGACAAAATATACAACTACGCGGGATCAAAATCCAAGATATTCCAGATATCTTTAATAAATTTCACACTGTGGGATTAACTACTATCCAATCTGGGATGGATAATGTCCGTAATATCACGGGTGATCCTGCCGCCGGCTTAGATGCCAATGAATTGTATGATACCAGAGAATTGGTACAGCAAATTCAAGATATGCTCACTAATAACGGTGAAGGAAACTCAGAATTTAGTAATCTTCCCCGCAAATTCAACATTGCTGTAACTGGAGGAAGGGATAATTCTGTTCATGCAGAAATTAACGATTTAGCATTTGTACCAGCATTTAAAGAAGGTTTTGGTTTTAATATTCTTGTCGGTGGTTTCTTCTCCGGTAAACGTTGTGAAGCCGCAATTCCTTTGAATGTGTGGGTAAAACCAGAAGAAGTTGTCAGCTTATGTAAAGCTATTGTTGAAATCTTTAGAGATTATGGTTTACGTGCTAATCGTCAAAAAGCCCGGTTAATGTGGTTAATTGATGAATGGGGGTTAGAAAAATTTCGCGCAGAAGTAGAAGAACGCTGGGGAAAAACATTTGTAACCGCAGCACCAAAAGACGAAATTGAATGGGAAAAACGGGATCATATTGGGATTTATCCCCAAAAACAACCAGGATTAAATTATGTAGGTTTAAACATTCCCGTCGGTAGATTATATGCTGAGGATATTTCTGAACTGGCAAGATTAGCAGAAGTTTATGGCAGTGGAGAAATTAGGTTTACAGTTGAACAAAATGCAATTATTCCTAATATTCCTGATTCCAAGTTAACAACATTTTTAACAGAACCATTGTTAAATAAATTTGGAGTTAATCCTGGCTTGTTAATGCGAAGTCTCGTATCTTGCACGGGCGCACAATTTTGTAATTTTGCCTTAATAGAAACTAAAAATCGGGGATTAGCCATGACTAAAGCCCTAGAATCTGAATTAATCCTATCACAACCCGTCCGCATTCATTGGACAGGATGCCCTAATTCCTGTGGACAACCCCAAGTAGCAGACATTGGTTTAATGGGAACAAAAGTTAGAAAAAATGGACAAACCTTAGAAGGAGTTGACATTTATATGGGTGGTAAAGTTGGTAAAGATGCAGTATTAGGAACTTGCATCCAAAAAAGCATTCCCTGCGAAGATTTACAACCCATATTGAGAGAAATTCTAATTACCAAATTTGGGGCAAAATTGCGAGAACCAGCAACAGTTTAAAACCCAAGTTTAATCTCAAAACATAGACATCAAATCATCTGCATTAATCAGCGGTTAATAGATCATTTATCAACTTGGGCAATTTTCTAATTGTTCCTCATCTTCTGCATACTTTTTTCAGGTAAATAAATTAGGAAAACAAATGCTAAAAGGATTATTTTCGCTACAAGGGCGTTATCGAATTTTACATCAAACATGGTTTGCATTTTTCTTAACCTTTGTTTGTTGGTTTAACTTTGCTCCCTTCGCTACAACCATTGGTAAAGAATTACATCTAGCACCAGAACAAATTAAAACATTAGGAATTTGTAACCTAGCATTAACAATTCCAGCCCGGCTAATTATTGGGATGTTATTAGATAAATTCGGACCCCGAATAACATACTCAATATTATTAATGTTTACTGCCATTCCTTGTTTAGCAACAGCATTATCCCAAGACTTTAACCAACTAGTATTTAGTCGTTTATTAATGGGTATTGTTGGTTCTGGTTTTGTTGTAGGTATTCGGATGGTTTCCGAATGGTTTCCTCCTAAAGAAATGGGAATTGCCCAAGGAATTTATGGAGGTTGGGGTAATTTTGGCGCATTTGGAGCAGAATTTGCCCTACCAATTATTGCAGTTTCTACTAGCTTTTTAGATGGTGGTGCATCTAATTGGCGTTTAACTATTGCATTAACAGGAATTATCAGCGCAATTTACGGACTATTTTACTATAAAAGTGTTCAAGATACACCCATTGGTAAGGTTTATCAAAAGCCTAAGAAAAACGGTTCATTAGAAGTAACATCAATCAAAAGTTTTTGGGCAATGATTGTTTCTAACTTCGGTTTAATATTCGCTCTTGGCTTATTAGCTTGGAGATTAGAACAAAAGAAAATTCATTTTCTCACCCTGAGCCAAATGTATTTAGTTTGGTTGGCATTATTAGGATTATTTGCTTATCAAACATATCAAGCATATCAAGTTAATAAAGAATTACTTTTAGGGCGTAAAACTTACTCCCCAGAACAACGTTATCACTTCAGTCAAGTGGCTATTTTAGAATTTACCTACATGACTAATTTCGGTTCAGAACTAGCAGCAGTTTCTATGTTACCAGCATTTTTTGAAAAAACCTTTGGTTTGGAACACATTGTAGCCGGAATGATAGCCTCAATTTATCCATTTTTAAACTTAATTTCTCGTCCTAGTGGTGGCTTAATTTCTGATAAATTAGGTTCTCGTAAATGGACAATAACTATAGTTTCTGGTGGTATTGCAATTGGTTATTTAATGGCACATTTTATTAACAAAGATTGGCCTATACCATTAGCAATAGCTGTTACTATGTTTGCTGCTTATTTCGCTCAAGCTGGATGCGGTGCAACCTATGGCATAGTACCATTAATCAAAAAAAAAGCTACAGGACAAATTGCCGGAAATGTGGGTGCTTATGGTAATTTTGGAGGCGTAGTTTATCTGACAATTTTCAGTTTAACTGACGCATCTACATTATTTAGCACAATGGGAATAGCAGCCATGATTTGCGCCTTTATGTGTGCATTTTTCCTCAAAGAACCTAAAGGATCATTTGCTGCTGAATATGAAGAAGAAGAAGAAGCAGAATTAATTCATCAGCAACCTTTGTTAATAACTGAAGAATTATAATGTCCCAAATCCCCGATTTCTTAAAGAAATCGGGGATCTTATTTTTTTAAAATCCAAATATCATGACAGAATCTATCAAAACACTTTGCCCTTATTGTGGTGTTGGTTGTGGTTTAGAAGTCACTCCTCCCGCACAACATGGAAAAGCCACAAATCGAGATAGTGAAGGTACTCCAACTTGGCGGGTACGTGGTGATAAATCCCATCCTTCTAGTCAAGGAATGGTATGTGTTAAAGGTGCAACTATTACTGAATCTATGAATAAAAATAGATTGCATTATCCCATGGTTAGAAAGTCTTTAGACCACGATTTTGTCCGCATTAGTTGGGATGAGGCTTTTGATATTATTACTAATCATATTCAAGAAATTTTGGTTAATCACGGTGCGGAATCTATTTGTATGTACGGTTCTGGACAGTTTCAAACTGAAGATTATTATATTGCCCAAAAATTACTTAAAGGTTGTTTAGGAACCAATAATTTTGATGCTAATTCCCGTCTTTGTATGTCTAGTGCAGTATCTGGGTATATTCAAAGTTTTGGTTCTGATGGGCCTCCTTGCTGTTACGATGATTTAGAATTAACTGATTGTGCTTTTTTAATAGGGACAAATACAGCAGAATGTCACCCAATTATTTTTAATCGTTTAGCAAAATATCATAAGAAAAATCGTCATGTAAAAATGGTTGTAGTTGATCCGCGTCGCACTCCCACAGCCGAAGCAGCAGATTTACATTTAGCGATTAATCCCGGAACGGATATTGATTTGTTAAATGGTATTGCCCATTTATTAATGAAATGGAATTATATTGATACTGTTTTTATGGATGATTGTACTAGCAATTTTCCGGCTTATGCAGAAGTAATTCGTCATTATTCTCCTGATCTTGTTGCCCATCAATGTGGTATTAGTATTGAAGATTTAGAAACGGCTGCTAAATATTGGGGAAAAGCAAAATCTGTTCTTTCTTTATGGTCTATGGGAGTTAATCAATCTTCTGAAGGTACAGCTAAAGTTAGAACTATTATTAATTTACATTTAATGACGGGACAAGTAGGTAAACCTGGTGCTGGTCCTTTTTCTTTGACTGGTCAACCTAATGCTATGGGAGGTCGGGAAGCGGGCGGTTTAGCCCATTTGTTACCGGGATATCGGTTAGTAAAAAATGCTGAACATCGGTCAGAAGTTGAGGATTTTTGGGGTTTAAAAAGAGGACAAATTTCGCCTATTTCTGGTTTAACTGCTTGGGAGATAATTACTAGTTTAGAATTAGGAAAGATCAATTTACTATGGATAGCCGCAACTAATCCGGCTGTAAGTATGCCCGATCTAGAAAGAACTAAAAATGCTTTATTAAAGTCTCCTTTTACTATTTATCAAGATGCTTATTATCCTACTGAAACGGCTAGTTATGCCCATCTTTTATTACCTGCTGCCCAATGGGGTGAAAAAACGGGAATTATGACTAATTCTGAACGTCGTGTTACTCTTTGTCAAGCTTTTCGTGAACCACCAAAAGAAGCAAAAGCTGATTGGGAAATTTTCGCGGAGGTAGGAAGAAGATTAGGTTTTGATGATCAGTTTAATTTTGAAAATTCAGCAGAAGTTTATCAAGAATTTGTGCAATTAACTCGTCAACGTCCCTGTGATATGTCGGGTTTAAATCATCAGTTTCTAGCCGCAAACGGTCCAACTCATTGGCCTTTTTCCCAGAGTAGTAATTCAGAAACTAAACGTTTATATATAGACTTACGATTTAATACTAATGATGGACGTGCTAAATTTGGCGCGTATTATTCTAAAGGTTTAGCTGAACCTCCTGATTCTAATTATCCTTTTGTATTAACTACAGGAAGATTGTATGGACATTGGCACACCCAAACGAGAACTGGTAGAATTGATAAAATTCGCACTATGCACCCAGAACCGTTTATAGAAATTCATCCCCGTGATGCGGCACGGTTGGGTATTATTGATCATCAGATAGTGGAAGTGCGATCGCGTCGTGGTAAAACTAAGTTTCCGGCTAAAGTCACAAAAGCTATATCTCCTGGTACTGTCTTTGTCCCCATGCACTGGGGTAAATTGTGGGCAGATGATGCTGAGGCTAATAATCTTACCCATTCGGAAGCTTGTCCTGATTCCCTCCAACCAGAATTAAAAGCTTGCGCTGTGCAGTTAATACCGGTTTCTGTAGAAACTACTGTCAAAAATTATAGTTCTTATATAGCAATCCTAAATGATTTCTGATGGCTTGCGTGGCGTAGCCATACAATATATAAGTATTGTAGGGTGGTAGGGTGGGCAATGCCCACCAAAACCCCAATATTGTGGGCATTGCCCACCCTACGTATATGTTCAAAAATCAAATAGTAATCCTATAATTAGTCCGGGTACAGTCGGGATACTCTATCAATAGGACATAAATATAAATAATTCTTCCAAAAAATGGGGTATTGATTATTGCTGTAGTTTGTAATTTTGTAGTCCAATCTAATTTAAAGTAAAAATTGTAGCTATTGTTACTACTTTAATTTTACGAAATATAGTTTTTATTACAGCTTTAAAAAAGAATAATAGCGAGAATGGGGGCAGAAGAAATGATTGTTTATTTATTTACTCTCAGACATAATGGTAGCTATCTCAGAGAATATTCAGAACCGATTAACTATACAAACTGTAGAAATTGCCCCTAATACTACCGCGATTCGTTCTCTTGATTGGGATCGGGATCGTTTTGATATTGAATTTGGTTTACAAAATGGTACAACCTATAATTCATACTTAATTAGAGGTGAACAAACAGTTTTAATTGATACTTCTCACCAGAAGTTTCGTGACCTGTATTTAGAAACTCTCAAGGGTTTAGTTAATCCTAAAACTATTGATTATATAATTGTTAGCCATACTGAACCTGATCATAGTGGCTTGGTAGAAGATGTTTTACAGTTAGCACCAAGAGCCACTGTTTTAGCTTCCAAAGTAGCTTTGCAATTTTTAGAAGGTTTGGTACATGAACCTTTTTCTAAGCGCATTGTCAAAAGTGGCGATCGCATAAAAATTGGTAAAGAACATGAAATGGAATTTGTCAGTGCGCCAAATTTACACTGGCCTGATACTATTTTTAGTTTTGATCGCAAAACCCAAATTCTCTATACTTGTGATGCGTTCGGAATGCACTTCTGTGATGATCGCACTTTCGACGAAGATTTAGAAGCCATTGAAGCCGATTTTCGCTTTTATTATGATTGTTTAATGGGACCAAATGCTCGTTCTTTGCTGAATGCAATGAAGAAAATGGGTGAACTTGGCGAAATTAAAATTATTGCCAATGGACATGGACCACTACTCCATCATAATTTAGATATCCTCAGAGAATGTTATCACAATTGGAGTCAAAAACAAGCGAAAACAGAAACTACTGTTGGTTTGTTTTATGTCTCTGGTTATGGATATAGCGATAAATTAGGACACGCAATTGGTGATGGTTTGCAAAAAGCGGGTGTCGGTGTAGAAGTATTGGATCTTAGCACTGCGGAAAGTCAAGAAATTCAAGAATTAGCTGGGAGAGCATCTGGTTTAATTATTGGTATGCCTCCTACCAGCGCAATTAAAGCTCAAGCTGCTATTAGTTCCTTATTAGCAGTTGCTAAAAACAAACAAGTAGTTGGTTTATTTGAATCCTATGGTGGAGATGATGAACCTATTGATACTCTCAGACGCAAATTTATTGACTTAGGTATTAAGGAAGCTTTCCCCGCTATTCGCATTAAAAATAATCCTACAGAGTCCACCTATCAACTATGTACTGACGCAGGTGCTGGCTTAGGACAATTATTAGTCCGAGAACGCAATATTAAACAAATCAAATCTCTCGACGTGAACATGGAAAAAGCGTTGGGAAGAATTAGTAATGGTTTGTATATTGTCACTGCCAAAAAAGGTAATATTAGTGGTGCAATGATCGCTTCTTGGGTAACACAAGCCAGTTTACAGCCATTAGGTTTTACCATCGCTGTAGCCAAAGATCGCGCTTTAGATAATTTATTGCACGTAGGCAATCGCTTTGTTCTTAATGTTCTTGAAGAAGGCAATTATCAAGACCTGAAAAAGCATTTTCTCAAACGTTTAAATCCCGATGCTGATAGATTTGCAGATATAAAAACCCAAACTGCTAAAAATGGTTCACCCATTCTTACCGATGCACTTGCATACATGGAATGTGAAGTAGTCAACAGCATGGAATGTAGTGATCACTGGATTTTATATTGCTTAGTTGAAGACGGAAAAGTTTCTAAACCCGATGGAATTACCGCAGTTCGTCATCGCAAAGTAGGGAATTACTATTAATGGGTAATTGGTAATAGATATCTCTAGAAATCAATCAATGTAGAGACGTTCCATGGAACGTCTCTATAAAGGTTATAGGAAACGCATATTTAATTGTCACTGTTCCCTATTCCTTATTATCTAATTTTGAATTGTTAATTAACCATCTTTCATAACTACTATGACACTTCCAGATTCATTTTCTAACGTTGTTGAATCCGCTAAAAATTGGGTTTCTCAAGTATTTTCACCGCAACAAGTAGCCATGAGCGATTCTCGTCCACGGGATGTACAAATTCTACCTATTGCTACTAACACCAAAGTATTAAGATCACGGAGTAAATCACGTCTGAGATTTGAAATTGAATATGCACTGGAACGGGGAACTACTTCCAATTGCTATTTAATAGAATCTGATAAAACTGCGATTATAGATGCTCCAGCAGAAGGCTTTACAGAAATTTATCTGCAAGCATTGCAAAAAACAATTAATGTTAACAGATTAGATTATGTGATTTTGGGACATTTTAATCCCAATCGGATTCCTACTTTAAAAGCAATTTTAGCAATTGCACCACAAATTACCTTTGTTTGTTCTCTTCCTGCTGCGAATAATTTACGTGCAGCTTTTACAGATCAAGATATCAAACTTTTAGTCATGCGAGGGAAAGAAACCCTAGATTTAGGTAAAGATCATGTTTTGAAATTCTTACCTACTCCTAGTCCTCGCTGGCCAGAAGCACTTTGTACTTATGATCAAAAAACCCAAATTCTCTTTACAGATAAACTGTTCGGCGCTCATATCTGTGGAGAAGAAGTATTTGATGATCATTGGGAAACCTTCAAAGAAGATCAACGTTATTACTTTAATTGCCTGATGGCTCCTCATGCAACTCATGTAGAATCAGCTTTGGAGAAAATCTCCGATTTACAAGTGAGAATGTATGCTGTCGGTCATGGACCATTAGTACGTACCAGTTTAATTGACCTGACAAAATCATACAGTGAGTGGAGTCGCGCTCAAAAAGATCGAGAAATATCTGTAGCACTACTTTACGCTTCAGCTTATGGCAACACTGCCACATTAGCACAAGCAATAGCGTTAGGATTAACCAAAGGTGGCGTTGCGGTTAGATCTGTGAACTGTGAATTTGCGACCGCTGACGAAATCCGTGCCAGCTTGGAACAAGCAGATGGTTTTATAATTGGGACTCCTACCATTGGCGGTCATGCACCTACACCTATTCATACCGCTTTAGGTATTGTCCTCTCTCTAGGTGATAATACTAAACCTGCGGGAGTATTTGGTTCTTATGGTTGGAGTGGTGAGGCTTTAGACTTGGTAGAATGTAAACTTCGAGACGCTGGTTATCGCTTTGGTTTTGATACCTTGAAGGTGAAATTTAAACCAGATGAAGTTACGCTCAAATATTGCGAAGAAGTTGGTACAGACTTTGCTCAAAGTTTAAGAAAGGCAAAAAAAGTGCGTGTTCCTCAACAAGCTTCAACTCCTACAGAACAAGCTGTAGGCCGGATTATTGGTTCTGTTTGTGTGATTAGTGCCAAGCAGGGAGAATTTTCTACAGGGATGATGGGAACTTGGGTATCTCAGGCTACTTTTAATCCACCGGGAATTACTGTGGCGATCGCTAAAGATCGCGCAGTTGAATCTCTATTATATCCTGGTGGTAAATTTGTCTTGAATATCCTCCCTGAAGGTATTCACGTGGAATACATGAAACATTTCCGCAAGAGTTTCCAACCTGGAGAAGATAGATTTGCTAACTTCCCTAAAGCAGAAGCAGACAATGGTTGTACAGTTTTAACCGAGGCTTGTGCATATCTAGAATGTTTAGTACAACAGCGCCTAGAATGTGGCGATCACTGGGTAATATATGCAACTGTAGATAATGGTAAATTACTCAAGCCTGATGCTATGACTGCTATTAACCACCGAAAAACAGGTTCATATTATTAGACATCTGCTAGAGATGTAGAGACGTTCCATGGAACGTCTCTACAAAATAACGTCTCTACAAAATAACGTCTCTACAAAATAACGTCTCTACAAAATAACGTCTCTACAAAATAACGTCTCTACAAAATAACGTCTCTACAAAATAACGTCTCTACAAAATAAAGTCTCTACAA
>JANMEE010000107.1:0-31917 GCA_031376645.1 Dolichospermum sp. OTE_75_concoct_329_sub
AGTCCCAAGTCCCCAGTCCCCAGTCCCCAGTCCCCAGTCCCCAGTCCCCAATACCTAGTCAGCAGCCATAGAGCGAATAATATCACCACGAGTTAGAATACCAATTACCTTACCCACACTGTCAAGGACTGGGAGACGGTGAACTTTGTGATCTTGTATTAATTTTGCTGCTTCTCTTAATGGTTTATCAGGAGAAATAGTAATAGGATTTTTACTCATAACTTCCCCTACAGTTTGTCCTAAAGCCTTATGTAAATCTCGGTCATAGGTGGCAGGATTTTGTAAATAAATCACACTATCCAAAATCATGATGTAAGCTGGGGGAGTGACACCAGTTTCTTGCCACATCAAGTCTGTTTCTGAGATAATTCCCACTAATTTACCTGCGTCATCAATTACAGGTAAACCGCTAATTCGTTTTTCTGCTAAAATTTGGATGGCTTCTTTTAAGGGAGTTTGAGGATGAACGAGAATAGGATCACGACTCATCACGTCAGCAACGGTTTTAGACATTTTTTTACAGATACCTTTTATAAAAGTCTTTTTAACTATTGTATAAAATCATCGTTGATAAATAAAAAATTTTAATTAATTTTAATAGATTATAGATGTAGATATTTTTGTGATTTAAAGAAATTCAACCTCGTAGTTCTTTAAATAATTTTCATATAATGAAAGCACGTATTCTTTAACACTATCTATCCCATACCAATTTTATTTAACATTGCTCAGAATCCTCAAGTCAATTAATTGACCCATCTTTATCTGTGTTCATCTGTGTTTATCCGCGTTCCATTATTCTTGATATTTCATTATATACAGTTTCATATTCATTTAGTATTACCATAAATCACTTCAACAAGAGGTACAATTAAAATTAGTTTCGCACATTTTTATCAAATATAAAAATCTCATGTTATCAGTCAAAGATGCAGAAAATATTATTCTCAATGCTGTAGAATCTTTAAATCAAGAACGTGATCTGGAAAATGTTGATTTATTAACAGCTTCCCACCGCATTTTAGCAACTCCTGTAATTAGTTATTTAGATTTTCCTCATTGGGATAATTCCGCAATGGATGGTTTTGCTGTCCGTTATGAAGATGTGCAAAATTCCAGTTCTGAAAATCCCACATTTTTAGAAGTTGTGGAAAAGATTCCCGCGGGATATCAACCCCAAATTACTATTCAACCAGGACAAGCAGCAAGGATTTTCACCGGTGCGATTATGCCAAAAGGAGCAGATACTGTAGTTATGCAGGAAAAAACTAACTTACAGGGAAACCAAGTTTTTATTCTTGCTACTCCTGAACCCCAAGAATTTGTTAGACACCAAGGAGACTTTTACCAAGCAGGAAAGGAACTTTTACCAAAGGGAATTTCTCTCAATGCAACAGAAATTGCTATTTTAGCCGCAGCACAATTATCCAAAATCAGTGTTTTCTGTCGTCCACGAGTGGCAATTTTTTCTAGTGGTGATGAATTAGTAACACCAGAACAAACCCTGCAACCTGGACAAATTGTGGATTCTAATCAATATGCTTTAGCAGCTTTGGTAAAAGAATTAGGTGCAGAAGTGTTAATATTAGGAATTGTTAAGGATAATCCAACTGCTTTAACAGAAACTATTAATTATGCCATTAATAATGCTGATCTAGTTCTTTCTTCTGGTGGAGTGTCTGTAGGTGATTATGACTATATTGATAATATTTTAGTATCTCTAGGGGCAAAAATTCATTTTCGCGCCGTGCAAATGCGTCCAGGAAAACCTCTAACTTTTGCAACTTTTCCCAATTGCCTATATTTCGGTTTACCAGGAAATCCGGTTTCAGCTTTAGTGACATTTTGGCGATTTGTCCAACCGACAATTAAAAAACTTTCGGGAGTTAATAAAGGTTGGGAAGCAAAGTTTATCAAAGTTAAATCCCATTCTGAATTAAAATCTAACGGAAAAATGGAAACTTATATTTGGGGTAATTTAAATTTAAGTAATGGTGTTTATGAATTTTATCAAGCTGTTGGTAATTTCAGTTCTGGAAATTTAATTAATTTAGCTCAAACTAATGCTTTAGCTGTTTTACCAGTAGGGAAAACCTTAGTTTCAATAGGAGAAGAAGTTTTAGTTTTAAGTTTATGAATTTTGAAATATACGTAGGGTGGGCATTGCCCACCAAAATCCTTATCCGGTGGGCAATGCCCACCCTACTTAAATTTTTTTTAAATATCATTTATGATTCCTATATCAAAGGCGATAATAGTACAAAAATAAGCCTTCATCCTATCAAAACTAATGCACTTCTTCCTTCTTCCTTCTTCCTTCTTCCTTCTTCCTTCTTCCTTCGTGTCCTTCGTTCCTTCGTGGTTGATTAACTCCTAACTCCTAACTCCTAATCCTCATGAAAAACTTATATAGCTTACACCACGCTACGCTATCAGCAAGCCCTAAGTATACTTGAGAAGGTCATAACTTGCGTTTTTACATCCATATATTCCCTTTAAGCAAAAGCTCAAATTGTGACCTTGCGAAGTATAGGTAAACGGACTTGAATTTCCTGGTAAAATTCTTGTTGAAATAGCTCCACCTTAGATTGACTACAGAGCAATAGTAACGCCCAAAAAACGCTAACTAAGTCACCGTGTGCTGATTCATGATGAGAAGCATTTTTCTCTGGTTGCTTTGTCTTTATCCACAAATCTATCAGTTGTTCTAGATTCCAACATTGTTCCTCTAAATTTTGCTCTTTAACAGCACTATGTAACACCTGCTCTATTTCTAACGCAACTTCCGTTAAATTTTCTTGATGCGCTAACTCTAGAGCTTCCCGCATAGTTTGCACAGTAGACTGACGTTTCAGTCGCTTAGGTTTATCTACTGTTTCTACCAGCTTTAGCTGGCTGGCCATAATTTGCAATTGGTCTATTAACTCTTGCAACGTTACTCGACGTTTTGGAGGTGGCATAGCTGCCGGACGACGGCGCAACTGTTGCTCCAAATGCAAGCGATGTGGATGTAACAACCCATCTTCAATTTCTAATAGTGTATCATCTACAACTTCGTCTGGAGTATTATATACTGTTGATAGCTGCATTAATGTGTTGGCTTTAAACAAAACGAGCATTGATGCTGATAAAAAAGCTTGTCCAGATTGAGATAAATCACTTTCATAGCCTCTGCTATTTGCTTCTGGAGCCATTAATTCTAAGTAATGGTCAATTACCTCAATAACTCGCACGTCCCAAGGATCAATTTCCCCTTTTTCAGCTTGCTCAATGAGGTGTGTAATTGTTTCTAATAATTCAACTGCATTCATTAATTTAAAATTTAATATATGAGAAGAAGGAGTCACCGAGTCACCAAGTCACCGAGTCAGGAGTTAGAAAGAAGAAAAAAGAAGGAAGAAGAAAATTATTTAATGACTAATGACTGGGCGCAGGCCCTGCGCCCCTACTGACAAACTTATTCATCTTCTGCAACTTCTGAGCCATAACTAGCCCGAAAATTCGAGACAAAATCACTATGGTTACTGCTTTTGATGGCATCAAAAGTGCCTTTGATAGTCCCAGCAATTGGCACAGCAACGAGTGTTCCTAATAATCCTGCAATTTCAAATCCCATTAAAATAGCGATAAAAATCCACAGGGGGTTGAGTCCAATGAAATTACCCATTAGTTTTGGAGCTAACAGATTATCTTTAATTTGTTGCATAATAACTGCTATTGTAGCGACTGGAAAGGCTAACCACCAATTTTGGATTAATACCAACATTGTGACTAAACCAATGCCTAAAGTTGCGCCAACAACCGGAATAAGTCCAGAAACACCGATGATAATAGCAAATAAGAGGGCAAATGGGACTCTCAGAAATAAGAATGTGGGTGTGAGGGCTATGACCATAAATAGTCCTAGCAATAATTGACTCAGAAAAAAGTTTTGGAAATTTAACTGCAATGACCGGCTAAAGGGAAGACCAATATTAGATGGTAAAAGATTAATTAAACCAGACCAAACGCGATCGCCATATATTAGCATATAAAAAGCGAGAACGATTACCAATACTACATTCAGTAATCCTGATAACAGCGTTCCGGCAAATCCTACCACCCCTGAAGCTATTTGTTGTACCAGGGTCTGAATATTAGCATTTATTTGGTTTGTTACCAGCTTTAAATCTATAGATAAGCGTCGTTGCTTTGCCCAAGTTTCTAAATGATCTAAATTGGCTTGACTAGTCGCTAACCAATCTGGAATCTTATTTAAAAGTTGAATGGTTTGGTCAATTAGCAGGGGTACGAGGGTGACACCCAAAACAATAAATAAAGTTAAAGTCAATACTAAAACAATGATTACGGCTTGAATGTGAGTAATTCGGACTCTTTCAAAGAGTTTAACTGGATAATTCAGCAAAAAAGCCAGAATTGCGGCGATACTGAGGATAGTAATCGGATTCTGGAAAAAACGAAATAACACAGACAGTAGCCAGATATTGAGGGCGATAATTGGTCCACTAAGTCCATAAATTAAGAGAGTTTGCAGAGAAGCGAAACGGCGCATCTGATTTAATGTATAAACGTAAGGATTCAGGGGTAGAAGAGGAATGGTCTTCCTGTAACTTCCATTCCCTATTGTCTAAATTTAAGGAATTGACAAGAATGGAAACAAGCATAGCGGATCTTCGCAAAGACTACACATTACAAGGTTTAAGTGAGAAAGAAAGTGATTCCAATCCATTCATACAGTTTAAATCTTGGTTCACTCAGTCCATAACAGCCCAGCTACCTGAACCTAATGCTATGACTTTGGCTACCTGTACATCCAATGGTCAGCCTTCTGCAAGAATGGTACTACTCAAGGATTTTGATGAACGGGGTTTTGTCTTATTTACTAATTATAATAGCCAAAAAGGACAAGAAATTACAGAAAATCCCCATGCGGCTTTGGTGTTTTGGTGGGCTGAATTAGAACGCCAAGTCAGAATTGTGGGAACGGTAGAAAAAATTTCCTCAGCAGAATCTGATGGCTATTTTGAAATTCGTCCTGCACATAGTCGGTTAGGCGCTTGGGCTTCTAATCAAAGTGAAATAATTGCCAATAGAGAAATTTTGGAAGCACAACTACAGGAATTTCAGCGTAAATATGAAAATCAGGAAGTTCCTCGTCCTCCTCACTGGGGTGGTTTTCGCGTCATTCCCCAGACAATTGAGTTTTGGCAAGGAAGACCCAGTCGTTTACATGATCGTCTATTATATAGTCGTGTAGATGGTGGAGGGTGGAAAATCGAGCGTTTATCACCTTGATTTTTTTGTCGCGGATTACAAAATTTACAAACCCCATAAATACATTTAGGGGCTTGTATACTTTAATCTGTCGGTTATTTGGAATTAGTGCAGTTTTGAATGATAAAAGCATTGATTCGACCTTCAATGTTGTGTTATGATATCTAGTATATCAGACGTATTAGGATTTGGCAATGCCTCGGATTAAATTTAAACCACAAAATAAAGTAGCCTACGATAAATCACCCTTGCAATTTAAGGTTTTACCTGGAGTCAGGGAAAAAATTAAAACCGTCCCTGACTGGCAGCAACGGTTGAGGGATTTTGTTGATCAACTTATTGAAGACTTGGACAAACAGTAACATAAGGATAGTTATGGGTAGAAATTATCAAGCTGTTTCTACCCCTCTTAGTTAAGCAAGAGTAGAAATGGTAAAAAAGAGGAAGTGTTTATTTTTGTGAGGTTATACAAGTTTTATATGCTGTATTTCCATCTTCAAGACTGATAACTGAAGACTAGTACACTGCGGCGTAAGTTAATGAACCATTTTGAATCTGTGAAAAGCTTATGCTGTATTCATTCTAAATTGTAAATTCTTAATTCCGAGAAAGCGGTACTAGGATGATAATTAATAGGAACATCCTGACCAGAGTCAAAAACATTGATTAATTAATAATATGATATAAGTCAACTAACCAAAATTATGTTCGATTTATGTTTCTTAACACACAGTTAGATGATTATGAACTTCTTTATAATCAACAAAAAGTTATCAGAAAAGAACAAGTTAGATATAGTACCAGGGCATGAAAAATACCTAATGGTAGAAGTTGGAGGTAAAAGTATTTTTCTTTGGAAGTTTTTTAAGTAAATTCTCTATCTCATTCAAGTGCATACGCTATAAGTTATTAGTTACTTTATAAAATAAGAGGTTTGAAATTGATCTGCTGGTTACTTTATTATTGATCTTTCTTTGCTGAAATGTATTTAAGTTTTGAGACACATTTTTAACTTTATGCGAATCATACATATATTAAATCATGTCCAAGAAATCGGTAATGGTATTGTTAATGTAGCTGTGGATCTGGCTTGTTTACAATCCCAAGCTGGTGATGATGTAGCGGTAATTTCGGGGGGGGGAGAATACGAGAAATTATTGAATCAATTTGGTGTTAAACATTACCAAATTAATCAAAATCGCCAGCCAATAAATATGATTAAGGCGGCGATCGCATATCGAACAATTCTGCAAGAATTTCAGCCAGATATAGTTCATGCTCACATGATGACTGGAGTGGTTTTAGGGCGGGCTTTGAGATGGGAGAATAAATATATTTTAGTGGCTACTGTCCATAATGAGTTTCAACGGAGTAGTGTGTTGATGGGTTTGGCTGATCGAGTAATTGCTGTTAGTAAAGCTGTCAAAAATTCGATGGTACACCGGGGAATTCCTGAACAAAAATTACGGGTCATTTGTAATGGGACTTTAGGTAGCCCCCGAACTCGGAAAATATCAGATTATCAACCTTTAAATTTACAAAGTCCAGCCATCGCTACCGTAGCAGGAATGTATAAACGAAAAGGCATTACTGAGTTAATAGCTGCTTTTGAGGAAGTCGCTCAGAATTTTCCGGAAGTCCATTTATATTTGGTAGGAAATGGACCGGATAAACAACTATTTGAATCTCAAGCCCAAGCAACGGCTGTTAGTAATCGGATTCACTTTGAAGGGTTTCAGCCTGAACCCCAACGCTATTTACTAGCCTGTGATATTTTTGTCTTGGCTTCCCACCGTGATCCCTGTCCTTTGGTGCTTTCGGAAGCGAGGGAAGCAGGATTGGCGATTGTGGCTACAGAGGTAGACGGTATTCCAGAAGCGTTGGATCATGGAAAAGCAGGGATGTTAGTTCCAGCACAGGATAGCAATAAACTGGCTCAGGCATTAATACAACTATTGAGTAATAAAGATACACTTCAAGAATGGAAACAGCGATCGCAGGAGAATCTAGAATGGTTAAATGTTAGCCGTGTCCATCAAGAAACATTGGCTGTATATGAAGAATTAGAAATTACTGAATCACCTAAACAGGCAAGCACTTTTTCAAGTTCTAGATAATTCTTTCTGCTTCCTTCTTCCTCGGTGACTCGGTGACTTCTCAACTCAGAATTAGGTTTTCAGCAAACTTCTTCTCCATACACGCAGCCGGATTAATATTGGTCTTGCCCAGCGCATACTGATTAAATCATGCAAAAGTGTATAAAAGCAGGGAATAATAAACAGCGTTAGCAATGTAGCTAAAGATAAACCGGAAAAGACTACTATACCCAAAGGTTGAAGAAATTCTGACCCTTCCCCAATTCCCAAAGCCAAGGGAAACAGACCTAAAACGGTGGTAATAGTGGTCATTAAGATTGGTCTGAGGCGTTGGGGTGCAGCTTGTAAAATAGCGGTACGACGGTCAATTTTTTCTTGTTCTCGAAGTTGGTTAGCCAGTTCGATCATGATAATAGCGTTGTTAACCACAATACCAATTAATAAGACCGCACCAACTATCACCGTTGCCCCAATGGCAGTTTTAGTAATGTAAAGCCCGAAAATACCCCCAGCTAATGCTAGAGGAATAGTGAAAATAATCACTAATGGATCAATAATCGAGTTGTATTGTACGGCCATGACAACAAACACTAAAAAGGCGGATAGTCCTCCCAAAAGTAGTAAAGATTGTTGTAATTGTTGATTAGATTCAACGGCTGCACTGGGTAAAATGCTAATACCTTCAGGTAAATCTAGACCTTTGATGACTTGGTTTACTTGGGAAATGGCTGAACCAAGACTAGCACCTTCTGTTAAATTTCCCGCAATTAAAAATACTCGTCTTTGGTTAATGCGTTGAATTTCTCCTGGTGCTTTACCTGTGGTAATTTGAGCAACATCACTCAAGCGAATTTGATGATTGTCATCTACAAACAAGGGTAATCTTTCTAATTGGGAAGTTGTTTGTAATGATGCTTCATTTAATTGCACTCGTACATCTACTAAACGGTTATCGCGTTGCAGTTGAGTAGGAATACTTCCTGTAATTGCAGTTTGGATAGTGTCGCCAATATCTTTAGCATTTAAACCTACATTTGCGACTCGTTCCCAGTCTGGTAAAATTTGAATTTCTGGTTGACGACTATCTGCGTCAGGACGGAATCTCACTGAGGTAATTTTCTCATCTAAAGTTGCTAAAACTTGACGACCGGTTGCTTCTAAAGTTTGCGCGTCATTACCTTGGAGAATGATATCAACATCAGCATTTCGCACTGGAGAGTTATTAAGAATTAAACCGCGAACTTGTCCAGCAAAAAGACGCAGACGAATATCTACTAAATTAAGTTTTTTGAGTTCATCTGTTACTCTTTCTACAAATTTATCTACATTACTACCAGATTTGAGGGTAATGGTACTAGAACTTCGCAGGGGGTTAGAGTTAGTATTACTAGCAAAAAGAGAACCACCAATTGTAGAAAAGACATAAGCTGTTTCTGGTTGGTTGCGGAGAATTTTATCTACCGCTTTCATGACTTTTTGATTAGTTTTTAGGGGTGTACCGGGGGGAAATTGAGCCGATAAAGTGGCTTGTCCGGTGTTGATACGGGGGAGTATTTGTTGGGGAATTTGGGGAGCCATCCACACACTACTACCACCTAAGATAATAATAGCGATCGCAATGATTAATAATCTCTGCTGCACTGCCCAATTTAAATTTCTAGCATAACCACGAGTTGCGGCAGCTAAGTTGCGATTAAACTGTTGCAATACCCAAAATTCATTAATGCGACTTGACCATTTAATCGCAAATAACCGAGAAGCTAACATTGGTACTAAAGTGAGGGCAACTAGCAGGGAAGCACCGACAGCAAAACTGATGGTCAAAATTAACTCATTAAAGAGTAATGATATAAATCCGCCAATGAATAAAAATGGTAAAACGGAGATTAAATTGGCGGCAGTTGAGGCAATTAACGAGGATTCTACTTCTTGAGAAGAAGCGATCGCTGTTTCAATCATCCGCTTAGGTGTTAATTTAGTTAAGCTGGACTTACCAAAAGTATTCTCAGTATTAACGGCAATATTTTCTAAAATCACCACTGAAGTGTCAATTGCTTGCCCAATTCCCAGCGCTAAACCCCCTAAACTAAACACATTTAAAGACAGGTTAAACTGTTTCATTAAAATCAGTGCTGCCAGGGTACACAGGGGAATTGACAAAGAAATAATGAATGCTTGTCGCAACGAACCTAGAAATAACAATACCGCTGCTGCTGCTAATAAAGCTCCAGAAACCCCAGCATTAGTAACATCTGCTAAGGAATTGCGGATAAATTTTGACTCATCTAATGTTGGCGTTAGTGTTGCTTCTCGCGGAATTAAACCAGATTTTTGTAATTCTTCTAATCGTTTTTTAACACTATCAACCACACTAACAGTATTCGCATCTGGTTGTTTTTGAATACTGACTTTTACCGATTCTTCTCCATTCAATAAAACATACACTCGTTGATTTTCTGCACCATCAATAACTTCGGCAAAGTCCCGTAAATAAACCCGATTTTTGATATTAGAGTTAGGAACAGAAACTTCAAACAATAAATTATTAATTTCTTCAGCAGATTGGAAGCGTCCCACAGTTCTGGTTAAAGCTTCAGAACTTTGTCCTAAAATTCGACCCCCCGAAATATCTTGATTACGGATTTTTAATTCATTGAGAACATCATTTAAACCGACACCCAAAGATTGCAATCTTTCTAAATTAATATTTACCCGAACTTCTTCATTGACTCCTCCTGATACATCTACTACCGCGACTCCTGGAACTACATTTAATTCACGAGCTAATTCTTCTTCTGCAAATATCCGCAAATCAACACCTTTGAGAGTAGGTGAAGTAATTGCAAATTCATAAACTGGTAATTGGGAAGGATCAACTTTAAATATGCGCGGTTCGCCAATTGTATCTGGTAATCTATTTCTAGCGCGGTTAAAGGTAGCTGTAGCATCATTTAAAGCTTGATCAATATTACCCCCAGGTTGAAAATATAAATCTAAGTTAATATTGCCTTCACGGGTTTGGGAAAAAACTTGTAGTACCCCTTCTGTTGCACTAAAAGATTCTTCTAGAGGTTTGGTAATTTCATCAATTGCTACTTCTGGAGAAATTCCCGGTGCTTCGATGCGGACACCAATCCGAGGATAGGTAATTGATGGTAATAAATCTACTGGTAATCGCAGGGTGAAAAATACACCCATGACTATTACTGCCAAAGTTAACATGAGTGTGCCAATATGTTGGCGAATGGAAATAGCACTCAAACTAAATCCATTATTTGTATTTGCTTGTTGCATATATTAATCTGATTTGATTTGTTAATTTATTGGGAATGGGTAATTGGTAATGGGTAATTGGGAATAGATAGAAATTTATTCTCTCCCTGCTCCCTTCCTCTTATTCCTTTTCCGACAAGATTGATAATTTAACAACTGCACCATTTTTTAATGGTTTGCTACTGCGAACAACATAACTTTCTCCCGCTTGTAAGCCTGATAAAATTTCTATTTTGCCGTTAGCAATTTTTCCTAAAGATACTGAGCGTTCTTTAACAGTGGTTTTCTTAGCTGTTTTTTCCACAACAAAAAGTGTAGAGTTAGTATTTTCTAATTCTGGTTTTTTGTCTTGACTACTAATTGCGGTTTCCGGGACAACTACACGCTGTTTTGTTTGGGTTGTAAAGCTAACTCTTGCTAATAGTCCACTGCCAATTTTTCCTCCACTATTGGCCATGACAATTTCTATGGGGATTAATCGGGCTGTAGTATCAGCAGTTGGGGAAATACGGGATACTTTGCCAATAAATTTTTGGTCAGGAAAGGCATCTAATTTCACTTCTACAGATTGCCCAACTTGAATTTTTGCTAATTCTAATTCAGAAACTTGGGCGACAACTTTAACGCGACTAAAATCAGCAACTTTTAAAACTTCGCTACCAGGTTGTAATAAGTTGCCTGGTTCTGTGACTTTTTCTGTGACTACGCCCGTAATGGGGGAAATTAGCCGGGAATAAGAACGGCGTTCAACAGCGCCACTAACGGCTGCTTTTTGGGCAAATACTCGACCTTGGGCAGCGGCTACGCCTTGCTTTTCTGTATTGACTTGTGCAGTGGCAGCACGGAGGGATTGGGCGGCGGTTCTCGCTCTGGTTTGTGCCTGTTGGGCGTTTTGTTCGGCGATCGCCCCTTCTTTGTATAATTGTGTTAATCGCCGGGAATCTGCCTCCGCTTGGACTAATTCTAGCCGGGCCGTTTCCACTTGGGCGCGAGCATTACTTACTTGAGTCTGCGCTCTGGCTACTTCTGATTCAGTGGTTGCTAGTTGGGCTTCTGCTTGTTTTAAGGAGGTGACTAATAGGGTATCGTCTAATTGACTGATGATTTTACCCCGTTGGACTGTATCACCGATATCTAAGTTTAAGGAGATGAGTCTGCCTTCCACTTGCGATCGCACGGAAACAATCCGAAATGGGGCAGTATTACCAATATACTCTGGTTGGGGGCTTAAAAGATTAGTGCGAGCGATCGCTACATCTACCGCAGTCTGTTGACTCTCACGTTGAGGTTTTCCGGATTGTGCTTCCGCTGATTCTTTTGGTAATGAACCACAACTAGCTGTTAGTAACACTAGTCCTAATCCGCAGGTGATCAATATATTTTTTTTTATTTTGCTGTCGGGCTGTTTTATGTCCAAAATCATTGATGCTACTCCTGTTTAAATTTTTTAAGGTTAATAACTGTTGATTTCTCAATAACAGCAAATAACCTGACAAACTATTGCTAATATGCTCTAAACATAGACGTATATACTCTGTGGACGTTAAGAACTATAAACGTAGTATAAAGATTTTTGAGAAATTTGCACGTTACTAAAGTCATGTTTTCTCACATATTCTCCAGAGCAGAGTCAAAACAAGAGCTTTTTCGACTCATATTCAAAGGGTTAGTTATACCACCAATTCAGAATCTCAATATTTAGCTATAATGTGACGATAATAAATTACCAAAAAATCCTCACAACATGGAGTTAGAGTTATGGTGACTACTCCAATCTCGACTGTTTCAGAACTATCAAAAATGGCAATTTCTTGGGAAGCATTGCCAGAAGATTTCATCTTAGAAGAAGAACCTGTGGAAAATACGGCACAACCATTAATTGCTGGGGCATTACGAGAAAGTCTGGAACTGAGCGGATATATTCAGCCAACTATGCTGATAGCTGCCAATTTGGGCATCTGTGCCACAATGGATGACAAACTTGTGATTAAAGCACCAGATTGGTTTTTTGTGCAGACAGTTTTACCCTTGTCTGGGGTGACAGATAGACGCAGCTATACACCCCACCTCGAAGGGGAAATTCCGCGCATTGTCATGGAATTTTGCTCAGATACGGACGGGAAAGAATACTCAGCTAGACGCACCTTTCCCCCCGGAAAATGGTTTTTTTATGAACAAATTCTCCAAGTTCCTACTTATGTGATTTTTGATCCCCTGACGGCTGCGTTAGAAGTTCATAAAATTGAGTCAGGACAGTATAAATTACAGCCTATAGACGAAAATAATCGCTATTGGATTAGGGATATGGGCTTATTTTTGGGATTGTGGCAAGGAGAAAAAGAGGGACGGATAGGTTACTGGCTGCGATGGTGGGATCAAGCAGGTAATCTACTACCATGGGCAGTAGAAAAGGTAGAACAAGAACATCAGCGGGCTGAATGGGAGAGAAATCGGGCTGAACAAGAACATCAACGGGCTGAACAAGAACGTCAACGGGCTGAAAGGTTAACGGAACAATTACGCGCATTAGGTATTGATCCAATTGATTAATTGAAATAGTAGGTGGTGGTGGGCAATGCCCACCCTACGAATTAATCCCAATGGGCAAATTCATCACTCATATTCTGAAGTAGGGCTGTGATTTGGGTGCGTCGGGTTTCAAAGTTAGCAGCAATGTAAATTAACAAAATACCAACTAATAAGCCGACAATCCATTTTAAGAAAGAGTAACTGAGGCTAAAAATAACTAATTGATAAATGCTGGTAATAAAGAAAGTTGCTGTACCAACATAGAGAAATGCCCGGATTTTTAAACCTAAGCCGGCGAAAATAGTAATGAGACTAAAAATGCCGGGGATAAAAGGCAGATTTTGATAAAACAAAATTGTCCAACCGCAAATTAACCCACTTCCTAACATTCGCAAATTGTGACGGAGGGGTTTATTTGTTATTAATTTTAATTGTGGATCTACTTCGGCAATATATAGTAAAGACAATCCAATAGGTATTACATAAGCAAGAGAATCTCTCAGGTTTAAATTATTAAACCAGGTAAATAATGCCCAACTAATTAATATTAAACTGATGTATGTAAACCGGATTTGGGTTTCAGCTTTAGCTAGAAAGATGTAGTAAGCAGCAACGATAATTAAGGTAATAGGATAAGTTTGCAGTCCTGTTGTTCCTAAGATGATTAATGGGAGAACATAAGCTGTGCGTTGCCAAGGTGTTTTAGACCAACCTAATCTTTGCCAAGGTAGGATATAGAGGAAGTAGGCAAATAGGCAAGATATTGCCCCATTCCAAGGTAGTAATTGCTCAGATAGTAATTGACCTATTGGTAAGTTTCGTGAATAAATCCCCAATGCCCCTAGTTCTATTAAACCCAAATAAACCCAGGTTTCCTGATTTATTTCCTGAGAATTTTGTTTTCCTTGCCAAATAGCATAACGAACTAAAAATAATCCTGTTCCTAATACTATAGAGGAATTAATTTCGCTAGGTAAATTAATAGCAAATAGAAATAAAATACTACTCCAAGCCCAGTGGAGATGGGCAATATTTTTGAGTTCTCCACGAGTTAATCCCAAGTAGCTAATCAGCCAAGGTGTGAGGATACGGTAAGCATACATAATGCTAGTACCCAGGGCTGACATGGCAATTAATCCATCACCTAAAGCCCCTCCTCTAGATTGGGACATTTGATAAAATAGCAGTTCGTAGGCAGAAATTGATACCCCAATAATGCCAAAATAAAGGAGGGGTTTAAAAGCTTCTCTTCGTCTTCCTACTCCAATCAAAATTAAGGCTACACCCAAGGAACAAAAACCTGTAAAGTTAGCAAAACTGTTTAACCGTAAAATGACGCTAAATACACCATAAATAAGGGGAAGAATATGGAAACTATTGGGTAAGGTTTGTAATTGATATTTGCGTCGCCACCATTCACCAAATAGCTGAGTTGTTAAACCCAAAATGATGTTTGCTATGGCGATTCTCATAACTGAATGTTCGCCAAATCCTAAGATTTCGGCTGTTAATAATTCTAAACACCAACCAATTCCATAAAATGCTGATTCTTTCGATTGTCCCCAACTGCGATAAATGATTGATGCTAAAATTATCACTGTGGTGATAACATAGAAATATTCTGTTTTGATAATGCTTTGATAAATTAAACTGGAATGCAAAGTTAGGGCTGATAATTCTATTGTACATAATGCAATAGCCCATTTATCACTGGCGGCTGCATAAATTATCGCTAATTCTGTACCTTTGCGTAAAAGTAAACCACGCCATAACCATAAACTCAGAATTGTTAATGCAGTAACGAAAAACCAACCTGATATTGTTAATTGGATTAAACCAAATACACCTTCTGCTAACAATGCTGTCAAGAAACTTAGCCCAAAACCAATAATTGTTCCTGCATATATTTGGTTTCTTAAATAGCGAGTATTAACTAACATCACCACTACACCTGCACCCAAACCAATTAATCTAATTCCTGGTAATGGTAGAGTTAATAATTGCAAAATCCCTACAGACAAGACACTTAAAAAGCTGTTTGTAGTGCGATTGGGTTCAGTGGTGCGAGTAGCTAAACCTGTCAATGCTAAAGGTGTAATTAACCAAATTATTCCCAAAGAGTTGGGATTTTGCCAATTACCATACCAATAATTTTGAGCATTTACCCACAATAAAGAAAAACTGAGGGCAGCTAATACTAAACCGATATACCATGAACTACGTCGCCATATACCATCACCAAGACTAAATCCCCATTCAGCTATCATGATAGATAATAGAATAGCGGCCCATATTTCTGGGTTTAAAGTTGGTAAAAACCAATTAATGCTAGAAATCAGCGTCAATACTCCCATGCTATGAGTTAGATATATTAAGGGAGGATACAAAGTTGCCCGACGTTGAATAAAGGTGGCTAGAGTCAGAGTAGATAAAAGAAGATTGCTAGTTCTTAATGTTGGATTTACTAAACTAATTATTGTTAAAGAAATTCCTAAAAATAAAGTTAGCTGTTCTCCAAAATTTGCTAATTCTTGATTTTCTGGATGATGTAATTTATTTGTTAGCCATAACATCAAAATGATGTAGGGAAATAAAGCGATACTCAATAATGCTAAAGGTTCATTTTGGCAATTAGTTAAATTAGTAGCTGTACTAATTACTAATTTTTGTAATTCATAAGGTACTAACCGCCAACTTAGCCAAATCGTCTGTAAACCAATTAAGAAAATAGCTAAAAAATCAGTTTTTAAACTATATCTTTGTAAACGATGGCTAAAAACCCACAAACTCAAACCACTGACTATTATTGCTTGGGCTGGTTGCGTTGTTACGGAAACTAACCAACCTAATAATAATAAACTTCCTCCCAGTTTTTCCCAGAGTACATAAGGATTTTTAGCGAGATTTCTTTCTGATAACCAAATTACTAATCCACCGCAAATACCAATTGCTAAACCTAATTGAGTAACACTAACTCCAGCGATAAAGATAGCCCTGGTTAGTAAAGTTAATAAGGCATAAATCAGGAAAGTAAAATATAAACTGATTCCCCATTGTGGAGATTCTGCATTTGTACTTTTTTGAGGTTGAGTTAATTGATTATAAACGGTAATAGCTGTTGTTCCTATCATTGCTAAATAAACAGCAATTAGCGGAAATGCTGATAACTTCCAACCCCAATGCAAATAACTCAAACCAATAATATTGATTAAAGGTAATTTACCACTGGGAAAATTAGTAATAATATTGCGGTTTTGACAAAGTTGATTAGTAATAAATGTGAGAGTTAAAGAGGCAATTCCCATGACAATCAAGGTTAATGGATTTTGCCATAAACTGAAGCTATCCATTGCCCAAAAATTGATAGGAACTAATAACAAGGTGACGATTAATAATGTCTGTGCAGTTAACCTTAAATTGCTTTGTTTACCTGCCCAAAATGTAAAACCGCAAAAACTCAAGGTATACGCAAATAAAACCCCATACTGTCCAACTGCGGGGAATCTTTCCCACTGACTTGCAGCCAGAACACCAGAGGAAAGCACTACTAAAAATACACCTAAAAACAGCAACCACCGCACACTTAACTCTTCACCCCAAGATTGCAACATCGAATTAACAAAGCTGGGTTTTTTGGGTACTTTTGGTATGGGAGGTAAAGTGGCAATTAATGGTTTTCGTGGGGGTGTGGGAGGGGTGAAAATTTCCTCTGGTTCTGATTCAGTCTGCTGGTTAAATACTACAGTGCAAATGAGATATTGACGGGCTATTTGTTTAACTTGATCATCAGATATTAAACCGAGTTCTAGTAAGTCATTTAGTCCTAATAATAAGTCAGGATGATTAGATGGTAGTTTAATGGGAATTTTCTGTGATGGTTCAAAAGGTGATGTCATAATCTGCAACCCTGTAAGTGTATATCAGAAATAGCCCTTTTAAAATGACTGAATAATTTAAAATATTTCAGTCACATTAATACTGACATCAGAAAAAGCTAAAATTGATAAAATCTGATTTTTTACTAACTTCTGTATATCTTGATAAACTCCCTGGAGAGGATTTCGATATACTTCTATAACTTCCTGATTAACATCTATTAACCAAACTTCAGGAATATTTGCTTCTGCATATAAAGGAATTTTTACTTCCCGATCATATTTTATTGTTGTGTCGGCAACTTCTATTAACAAAAATATATCTTCTGGTTGAGGGTGTGCAGTTCTATAAAAATCTGCACGGGGTTTTAATAATGCTATATCTGGTTGAGGTTCAGAAGTTTCATCTAATTCTACTGGGTTTTGTGGTGCAAGAATGATTCGTTTTCCTAAAAGCTGAATCAATAGATTAACGAGTCTATTTACACAACCTGCGTGTCTTCTGCCAATAGGGGACATATCAATCATTTCTCCGCGAATTAATTCTACTCGTTCATTTTCTGACAAAATACCAGATTCAGCCATTTGGTGAAATTGCTTAACTGTAAATTGGTGTCTGAGTAGTTGTAAAACCATTGTCACCTCTATGGGAATTTTAATTACGGTGGGTGAAACTAGGGAATCTATTAGATATTCTACATTTATTTTAGATATTTTTTGTCTGTGATGTAAATACCACATACAGTATAAACGAGATGTTGACAGGGTAATTGTTTAACTTAATCATCAGATATTAAACCGAGTTCTAGTAAATCCTCTAAGTAGGTGAACAAAATAAAAATGAGGGGTATTGCGTTTTGTAAAATGGCTAAAACTCAACCAGAATCTCGTATTAAGACAACTTTACATACCGTTACATGAGGTTGATTTTTTGGTTCATCTACTTAGTCCTAACAATAAGTCAGGATGATTAGATGGTAGTTTAATGAGAATTTTCTATGCTGGTTCAAAAGGTGATGTCATAAATTGAAACCCTGTAAGTGTATATTAGAAATAGCCTTTTTAAGATAACTGAGTAATTTCCTAAATTGCTAAAATAGAACTCTCAATCAGATGTATTTTTCACAATTAGATTTACTATTTAAAAAACAACGTTTTAATCCCAAGGATAATGTTTGAATAAAGAATCTTGCTTCAGGTAAATCATTAAAAATATAGTCTATACTCTCAGGTGTGATATAATCTAGAGCTTGTATTTTTATTTCTTCATCTTGAGGATATTCGGTTTTGTACAATAAAACTTTCCACTCCCGTGGATTTTTACCATAATTTTTATTTAATTCTCCTCTCGCAGCAGCAACAAGAACTTCTATGGAGGGAAATGTTGTTAAAGGCATGATTATGGGTAAATATTTTCTAGGGTATCCATTTCTAGCTTGAAAAGCATAAAATTTTTCAATTGCTTCTCTCAAGATATGCGATAAACTAATTGCCCAAGTATCAAAATATTGATTTTTATCTTTAAGAATATGTTCCGTATCAGTAGTTATTAAAAGAATATCACTATAGGAAATATCTACATTATCTTTAAACTCCTCAAAAGCTTGGATAATTGTACCACATATACTATCTCTTAGTTCTACTGCTATTTTATTGGGTAAGTAATACCCTTCAGGCTTTTTGCGACAGGCATTTCTATATTTTTGAACATGATCAAAAATATTTTTTCTAATCAGTGGGATGATATCAAATTTGATATTTTCTGATATTTCTTCTAATAAAATACATTCAACAATTTTTCCAAATACTTTATAGTCAGTTAGCCCGTCTCCCACAATTCCCACATTAATAGTATTCATAATATTTTACCCAATTGTCCCTGTGTACCAAAGTTCTGCTAACTGATATTTTGGTATTTTTATTAACTTTTTATTTGTGTTTTCTTCAATTTCATATTCTACTTCATCATCTTTAATTGCTCCAATTCCTACAAGGGTATCAAGTGCAGTATTTAAGTTTCTCACATCGCTTTGACGACTACGTTTATCTAAACGGACTGTATAAACATGATCAGGATGTTGATTAAATTCTCTTAAAACCGAGGGGCTATGAGAAGTTAAAATAAATTGTGATGTTGTAAAGCCATCTTGATTAGGTGATGTTGCTTGCCAAATCCAATTCATCAATTGTTGTATGTTCCCTGGATTAATACCATTTTCTATTTCTTCTAACATAATTAGAGCTGGTGGTCTTCGTAATGATGCCAGCAAACTTATTGCAGCAATTTTCATAAAGCCGTCTGATACAACTTCTGGCATGAATTCTTCAATAATACCCTTGCGTCCTAAATCAAATTCCCAGATGAGACTGGAACGATTGGGATCGTAACGAACTCCAATAAAACTTGTATCAACAGTTCTCATTTTGGCAATAAATGATGAAAATATACGTTCTTCTTTTTCTTTTACATAACGGAGAAGTGACTGAAAGTTACTTCCTGTTTCTTTCAAATATATTGGGATTAACCTATCTCTCAAATATACGGGGATTGCACTTGTTTCAAAGTCTTGTTTTTGATCTATATCCTGATGATCTTTCTGTTTGAGAAATGTAGGTTGAAAATGATAACTAAATATATTATCAAAATCCAGGAAAAATAATTCGCATAGTCTTTTTTCTATTCTTTCTAAATCTTGATCTAATTGTATTTTTTTTCTTAATTCTAGTATATTTGTAGGCTGATTATAACCACTTTCAACTTCTTTCGGTATTTGATTATTAGTTAATTGGACAATTATTTTTTCTTTACAACTAGCTTTGCTGATAAAATTATAGCTTTTATATATTTCTATTTTATAACTAATTTCTCCCCTCTTGTTATTCCATAAAATGGAAAATGACATCGGTTCTTCATCTTTAGCAAGCCTATATTTATGTGGAGATAAATCTTTACTAGCATTTATAGCTTGACCTATTTCATTGTTAGAATTTCCTCTTCTGACAAGATTACAAAAATGTTGTATTCCTGCTAAAAGATTTGTTTTACCAGAATTATTATTACCAATCAATAAAGTTGCTGGATATAATTCTATAGTTGTTGATTTGTGAGTTCTAAAATTCTCTAAAGTAACTTGTTTAAACATCGTAACCTCCCAAAAATATCATTATTTTACCTTGCTCGTTATCTTAATACTTTACACTATATTTTCAGAAATATATAAAAAATGGTGGGCATTGCCCACCCTACACTTAAGGAGTTTCGGGGATTGCTCCTTGCATTTTTGTGAAAGTATCAATTAAAGTCTGCAATTGTTGATCGGCTTTGAAGACTCCTAAACCTCTTGCTGTTACTTTTCCAGGAGAATAAACAAACCGGGTTTTCATGCTGGGATTTAGGTTTTCTGCTAATAGATTCCAAGCAGGTTCTTCCATTGGTGTTTCTAAAACAATATGCTGTTTATTCTCTGGTTTAATGCGGCTAAATCCCAGGTTTTTGGCTAATTGTTTTAATTCCATAACTCGTAATAATTGATTTGCGGAAACCGGGATTGTCCCATATCTATCAGTCCATTCAGCGGCAATTTGTTTTAATTCATATTTTGATTTGACTGTAGCTACAGCGCGATAAGCACTCATTTTTTGATCAGGATCTGTAATGTAAGTTGAAGGGATAAATGCGGTGAGATTCAGGTCAATTTGTGTATCTGCAACTTTGGGGATTTCTTGACCTCTAATTTCTCGAATTGCTTCTTCTAACATTTCCATGTACAAATCAAAGCCAATTACATCCAGTTGACCAGATTGTTCTGCACCTAGCAAGTTTCCTACACCGCGAATTTCCATATCTCGCATTGCTAATTGATATCCAGAACCCAGTTGAGTAAATTCTTGAATTGCTCTTAATCTTTGTCTGGCTGCATCGGATAATTCTCTTTGTTTGGGGTAAAATAACCATGCGTGAGCTTGAATTCCTGCCCGTCCTACTCGTCCCCGCAGTTGATATAATTGCGATAATCCAAAACGGTGTGCATCTTCAATTAAAATTGTATTGACTCGCGGAATATCTAAACCAGATTCAATAATTGTTGTACAAACAAGAATGTCAGCATCATTATTGCCGAAAGTCAGCATGGTTGATTCTAACTCGCTTTCGTCCATTTGACCATGAGCGATCGCAAATCTTCCTCCTGGAACCATTTCCCGCAAATTTGCAGTTGTTTCTTCAATTCCATCTACTCGCGGAACTACATAAAATACCTGTCCACCTCGGTCTAATTCTTGCCGAATTGCACTTCTGACAATTTCGGGGTTGAGAGGTGCAAGATGGGTTTGAATTGGTCTTCTACTTGGGGGAGGAGTCGTAATCAAACTCATTTCCCTAATTCCCGATAATGACATATATAAGGTTCTGGGAATGGGCGTTGCAGAAAGAGTTAGAACATCAACTTGAGTTTTCAGACTTTTGATTTTTTCCTTTTGATTCACACCAAATCTTTGTTCTTCGTCAATGACTAAAAGTCCTAAATCTTTAAATTCAACACTTTTACCTAATAACTGATGTGTTCCTACAACTATATCTAATTCTCCAGTTGCCAGACGTTTTTGAATATTGCGTTTTTCTTCGGCACTGCGAAACCGATTCAGTAACCCCACATTGATCGGATAAGGGGCAAAACGTTCCTTAATTGTGTGATAATGTTGTTGAGTTAAAATTGTTGTTGGTGCTAAAAGTGCAACTTGCTTTCCTGCGGTAACAGCTTTAAAAATCGCGCGAATTGCCACTTCAGTTTTACCAAACCCTACATCTCCACATACTAACCGATCCATTGGTCTTTCGCTTTCCATATCCCGCTTGACATCTTGTACCGCTTTTAATTGATCTGTGGTTGGTTGGTAGGGAAAAGAATCTTCCATTTCTTCTTGCCAAGGCATATCTGCGGGATAGGAAAAACCTTCTTGTTTTGATCGCGCTGCATACAACTTTAGCAAATCTACTGCTAATTTCTTAATAGTTTTGCGGACTTTGTTCTTAGTATTTTCCCAAGCTTTTCCGGTCATTTTATGTAATGATGGGGCTTGATCTCCACTGGTTCTAAATCGAGACAAAGAACCAACTTGGTCAGCAGCAACTCTTAATAAACCATCTGCATATTGCACAACTAAATAATCACGAGTTTCATCATTAATTGTCAGACTTTCTAACTTAACAAATTTACCAATGCCATGACTACGATGCACAACATAATCACCCTCCCGTAATTTGTTAGGATCAACTTGTTTAGATGTCGCTTGACGACGTTTGCGGACATAGCCAAAATTAGCTAAAGAATGTTGTCCATAAAATTCTCTATCCGTGACAATAACTAAACGGTAAGAAGGTAAAATAAATCCTTGTAATTCTGCTAAACCGGAATATTTAAGAGCAATAGGTATATGATTAATTTGCAGTTTATCAATGGCTTGAAAATCACGAGGATTAGGAATAAACTGGGCAGGACAATCGTGTTCTTGGAGGAGAGAAACCGAACGGGAAGGTTGAGCCGAAAGTATCCAAACTGCAAAATTGCGATTGCGTTCTTGTCTAATTGTCTCCGCTAACTTGGCAAATTGGTGAGGTGTGACTGGTAAAGGTCTACTCGCTAAATTTAAACCACTATTTTCTTCCGACAATTCCGATAAATATAACTTTCTAAAATTGATAATTTCCGCTATACACTCATCAAAATTCCGATGAATCTTAGGTAATTCAATTGACAACTGACTATTGACAACTGACCACTGACTACCAGCATTTTCCACCCAGCGATCGCCATGAGCATAACATTGTTCTGGTTCATCAATGGCTACGAGCGTATGTTCTGATAAATAGTCCAGTAATGAAGCAGGTTTCGCAAAAGCCAACCCCAAAAACCGCCGACTCCCTTCTAATGATGCTAAATCCGATTCTTGTAGAGACGTTCCATGGAACATCTCTACATTGTTAGAGAAATCATCACCATCCTTCAGTGCATCTAAAACAATCGGGGCAAAACTTGTTGGGGTGAGAGTAATTTTTTCCACCTTATCCAGGGCAGAACGTTGTGTAGCTGGGTCAAATTCCCGAATCTGTTCAATTTCGTCCCCAAACCATTCCAAGCGCACAGGCAACTCCGAAGACACCGGAAACACATCCACAATATCCCCGCGTCTACTCCATTGTCCTTCAGTTTCCACCAGGGGAACGCGTTCATATCCCAAAATCGTGATTTTTTCACCAAACCCATCTAAATCAAATTCCATCCCTTTTTGTAAAGTCACACAGAATGATTTAAATGCCGACTGTGGTGGTAAATGTGGCTGCAACGCCCCCACAGTTGCAATTATGGCAGTTTTTTGTTTTTGCAACTGACCACTGACCACTGACGACTGACAATTAACCAAATCAGCCAAAACCTGCATTTGACCCCAACTCAACTCATTTTCCGGGTCAAAGGGTTCATAAGGAGAAGCTTCGGAAGTGGGGTAAAAATGCACAGTTTTCCATCCCATTGCTTCCATTTGGGCAAAAAACCGCCCAGCTTCCTCCAGCGTGGCACAGATCACACACAAATCCTGATCTTCATAGTTCGCTAATGCTGAAGCTACCAGTCCCTTGGGAAGACGAGAAATCCCATTTAACCGCAATTCCTGTTGTTTATTAAGTTTGATAATTAGTTCTGCGGTAAGAGGCGATCGCGCCAAAGCACGCACAATAGAAGAAAAGGCCATATATTTCAAATCTTTTACGCTAAATTGAAAGTCGCTGCTGACATAAAAATCGCAAAGCAGTTTATATCAACTATTTTAAAAGTTTTCATCGCACTCTAGAGAATGAATCGAAAAGAATGACCTACTAATAGACAGAAGAAATATAGTTACTACTTTGTGTATAGTCAAAGTATTTAGAGAATCACCAGAAATACTGGATACTAAGATTAAGTCTGATTTGATCAACACGGCGCGATTTATTATCACCGTACACCTTTACTCTTTATACCAGCAATTTTACAAATGTCTTCCTTCACGTTTGAAATTTTAACGATTTTGGTGCTAATTTTCGCCAATGGTGTATTTTCCATGTCGGAAATGGCTGTAGTTTCAGCCCGGAAAGTTAGACTACAGCAATTAGCCAATCAAGGAGATGTCAACGCCAAGGCTGCATTAAAACTTGCAGAATCTCCCAACCATTTTTTGTCTATTGTCCAGGTAGGGATTACACTCATTAATATTCTTAATGGTGTTTTCGGCGGTGCGACAATTGCTAAAAGACTAGAAGAGTATGTCAAACTCGTTCCCATTTTAGCTAATTATAGTAATGCGATCGCTTTTGGGGTAGTCGTTTTACTCATTACCTATTTTTCCCTGATTATCGGTGAACTTGTCCCCAAACGCTTGGCTTTAAATAACCCCGAAAAAATCGCCGCTTTAGTAGCTATACCCATGCGGGCTTTAGCAAGAATGGCCTCCCCTATAGTTTATATTTTGAGTGCATCTACGGATTTGGTACTGCGAATTTTGGGAATTACACCCTCTGCTGAACCCCAAGTCACAGAAGAAGAAATCAAAATTTTAATCGAACAAGGAACAGAAGCGGGAACATTTGAGGAAGCCGAACAGGACATGGTAGAGAGAGTATTCCGGTTAGGCGATCGCCCCGTCACCTCTTTTATGACCCCCCGCCCTGATATAGTTTGGTTAGACTTGAAAAATCCCCCAGAAGAAAACCGCCTGAAAATGGCAGAAAGCGGTTATTCTCGCTATCCAATTTGTCAAGAAGGACTAGATAACGTCCTGGGGATTATTCCTGTCACCGACTTATTAGCCAGAAGTTTACGCAATGAACCCTTAGACCTAACCCTAGGATTACGTCAACCCGTATTTGTCCCCGAAAGCACACGCGGTTTAAAAGTCTTGGAATTATTCAAGCAAACTGTGACTCATATCGCCTTAGTAGTAGATGAATATGGCGTAATTCAAGGATTAGTCACCCTTAATGACATTATGAGTGAAATCGTCGGTGATGTTCCCACAGAACCAGGACAAGAAGAACCCCAAGCTGTACAACGGGAAGATGGTTCTTGGTTAGTAGACGGAATGTTAGGAATAGAAGAGTTTTTAGAACTATTTGATCTCGAAGAATTGGAAAGTGAAGAAAGAGGAAATTATCAAACATTAGGTGGTTTTGTCATCACCCATTTAGGCCGGATTCCCGCAGCCGCAGATCATTTTGAATGGGATGATATGCGGTTTGAAGTTATGGACATGGACGGAAATCGGGTTGATAAAGTCTTAGTTGTACCTAAAAGAATGGGTAATGGGTGATTGGTAATTGATTTGTCATTAATTCTGAATATCTGTTGAATTAGGTGTAAAATGGAGTGGGTTGTTCATATATAAATTACAGTCAGACATGGAATTAACAAGTTTTCCATATTTGGAAATTACCCAGATAAATAGAAAATTCATATTAACGAAATTGCCAGCAGGAATACTGGTTAATATTAGTTACGCATCTGTACGTGGAAAGGATGATGAACCTGGTGCGGTACAACGCTTACTTAATCCTAAAAGAATTGAAAGTATTAAAGATTTTACTTTAGAAGGAGGTGATTATCCGGGGGCGATAATTCTTAACTGGGTAAGTGTTCAAAATCTATTACAAAAGCAAGATAAAAAAATTTCTTTTGCTAATGTATCGCGTTCAGCGCAAATTATAGACGGGCAGCATAGGGTTGCAGGTCTTAAAAGTGCTATTAATGAGCTTAAAGATATAGCTAAATTAGAAATTCCTGTCGCTATATATGAGCATTTGACTACTAAAGAATGTGCAGATATCTTTTTGGCAATTAACACTGAACAAAAAACTGTCCCACCTAGTTTGGTGTTTGATTTATATGGTATTGCCAGTGAATCAACGATAGATCCTGCTGCACTAAGGGCTAGAGACATAGCAATTCATTTAAATGAAATGAAAGATTCTCCTTTTTATGATCAAATTAAATTTCCTGGTGCAGCAAAACGTAAAGGAGGAATTGCATTATCAACTGCTATCACATCTATTAAACCTTTAGTAGAAGAAAGGGGACGATTTGAACAGATTGGTATATTTGAATTAGAAAGGCAAAAGCGTATTATCATGAATTTCATGACAGCTATTCAAGAAAAGTATGGAAAAGCTTGGGATCGGAAAGACAATGTATTTATTTACGCTTCGGGATTTGCTGGTGCTATGGAGTTTTTGCACCTAAGAATGATACCCTACTGTAGCAGCAAATTATCTTTCACAATAGAAACTATTAAGGATAGTTTAAATTTTAATTCAGATAATCTAATATCTCAATCAGAAGTGACTGGTATGGCTGGTACATCTGCTCAAAAGTATGTTTATGAAAAACTGGTTAATATTTTTAATCCTATCAATGAGCCTACTAAACTAATAGAAATTTAATTTAAGTGACTCATCAAGCACAACAATATATCACTCAAACGATATTTTCTGGTAACCCTTCAGTTGCAATAATTGAACAATATTCTCTCAATCAATCACAAGCATCTGGCTTATCTAGATATTTAAAAAATGATGCAATTAGTTATCTATACTCGTCTATAGTTTCTGTAGGTGATGCAACTTTTGGTGTAAATAGAAATTTGTTAACAAAGATGAACTTAAATATTTATGTCAATTATTTAATGATGACAAAGGACAAATTTCGGATATGTATAACTTCCTTATGAATAAAAAATAACCCCCTGCTACTTGCCGTAGAGGGGGTTTACAAAACTTAATATCCGCCTTCTTCCTCGTATTCCACTTGTCTTTCTTTGACCTTTTTGGGAATATTTATAGGCTTCGGTGCATCATCCCAAGCATCACTCTCTAAATCATCATCAAAGTCATCATACTGGTCAGCGTAGATTTTTTTGACTGGCTTGGCTTCGGATCTTGGTGCTTCTTGATAACTATCTCTTACCGTCGCATCACTCCAGTTATCTTCTTCATCTTCTTCGTACTGAATTGACTCATAAGAACGGGCTTTCATAACTTGACGCTGAGGGGGTCTTTCTTCTTCTATATAGTCCTCAGTCCATTCCTCCTCCTGTGCCATAGGTTCAGGAATGCGGACTTTAGGTCTGGGTGCTTGGAGGGGGACACCACTGGGTAATTGATTACTGGGTGCAACCGTGCGGGGGGCACTATAGCCAAATTCTTCTTCTGCGTCTCGTTCCCAAGGGGCTTTACCAATACCCAATCGTTCTAAAACGCCTACTGTTAACTGGTTAACTCTTTCTTCAGCACCTTCAAACACAATTAACCGACTTGGACCAGTGCTGACTACTTCATCTATGGATAATTCGTAGGTACTCAAAAACTGGTCAGGAATTTGGGGTAATCCCAAAGAAGCAATGACGATAGAGTATATTTTACCCGTTTCACCATTAAATTTAAAGCCTCTCACCTTGCCCAATACTTCACCTGTTTCCGTGATCACTTCCCAGTTCATCAGATTACTAAGAATCTCTACTTCCACATCTTCGATGACATCTTCGTTATCAACTAAGACGACATCACCGATTTGGTTAATTGTATTGAGATACATACTGCGAGGTAGACTAGACACAGAGATCAGGCTGTCTCGCAAACTAAGCGCTACAACCTCTCTTTGATCAATATCAACCCAGACTTGACTCACGATACCCAACCGCTTACCGTTGTCGCGGGTGATTACCTGAGTGTTTAATATATCGGAACGTCTAATTACTTGTTCTGAGGTCATTCTATAGGTCGTCCTGTTCGCTTAGCGTGCCGAAGGCAATCTCGAATCCGGTTTATGTATAAACTATTTTTAACAGAAACTTGACAATTGGTAATGGGTAATTAGGAATTGGTAATTGGGAAGATAAATTTTTATTAGTCTTCTTGCATTTTACCTCTTGCCATATCAATTAGATGATTATAGCTTAATACCCAAAACTTGAGTATCTGCGCCTCTGGCTTGAGTCACACCAATTGTGCGCTGTGTTGACTATATCATCGGACGGCAAACACTCACAAAAATGAACTGTGCCTGTTTTGCCTATTATTCGATCATTCTAGCTAATCATTCTCCATTTGACCCATCTAAAAACGTATCCACTTCGTTAAAGGCGGAAAATGCAGATAGGTGATAATGTTGCCAGGAGATGGAAAAAGTCATTCCTTAGAAAGAAGAAGTAAAAAATTTTATTTTTAAAATTAGTAACTATATATCTTTGGAGCTAAAAGAATATGACTTTACACAAAGTTGAAGATTTTGCTGCTGACCCTAACTATGGTAGTCCAGAGTTAGATCACAATGAAGTTGAAAAGATTAAGCATTTTGATGTTTATTCAGACATAGATGATGATAAAGTCGGTGCTGTTAAATACATCTTGGTGGATGATTCTGGGCGTTTGCGTTATTTAGTTGTGGACACAGGTTTTTGGTTCTTTGGTAGGCAAGTATTGTTACCAATTGGACGTTCCCGAATTGATTACAATCAGAGAAGGGTGTATGCAATTGGACTAACGAAGGAGCAGGTAGAAAATTTACCAGATTTTAAAGATCTGCAAGAAATTAATTATGACTATGAGGAACGGGTGCGGGGAGTTTATCGTCCACACATAGCACAAGCATCTTTAGAGTCATCAACACCGCTAGAGTCACCCATACCTGTGGATGCTCCACCAGTTTTTAGTGATACCTACGTTGCGCGTAGCGATGACACAAGAATTACACCTATTACACCTGTTATTTCTATTGCACCTATTACATCCGATCGCCATACATACAAGTATGAAGAAGAACCAAATCTTTACAATGTAAATGAGCAAGATCACCAAAATCTTAAACTATACGAAGAACGTTTAGTTGCAACTAAATCTCGTGTGAAGACAGGAGAAGTAACTATTAGTAAGGAATTATATACTGAGATGGTAACAGTTTCTGTACCTGTTCAAAAAGAACGCATAGTCATTGAACACAGTAATGGAGAAACGGGTACTAAAACTATGTCACCTGCTGAAGCTAATTTCCGTGAGGGAGAGGTGACTCGGATGGATATTTATGAAGAAGTCCCTAATATCCACAAGGAAACAGTTTTGCGGGAGGAAGTGAAAATCAAGAAAATAGTTGAACAGGATACAGTTGAAGCGGAAGATACTATTCGACGTGAGGAATTAGATGTGAAGCGCAATGATCAACGAGTAAGTGAGAGAAGAAACTAAAGAACTTGGATTGATTAATTTTCAATTCTTTGTCGGTTGGGTGAAGCCACCAGAGGAACACGGGAAGGTTGGGAGCTTCGCGTCTTCAGACCGAAGGGGAAAACCGACAAATGCCGAATTTATTCGCCTTCAATATTGTGTTATGAACTGAATATCTCGGCAAGGCGAATCAGATTAGCGATAACCAAGCTAGATACATGATCATTTTTGTTGATTAACCTTGATTTTGCCTTTGAAGGGGTCAGCCTATCGTCTTAACATAAGTCTTGTTGTTCTCGAAGAGCAAAAAGCTGTTAACTGGATAGGTAGCCTATACTTACCCGCAAGGGAAGTGTAGGTAGTTCACTACAATAAACTGTGCTTGTTCTGCCTGTTGTTTGATTATCAAAGCTATAAAATGTTGATAGATGGTAGCTTTATAGAGGAAAGATCAAACTAAAGGCTGAATACAGCATCGGTAAAATGAACTTGCTAACAGAGCCATCAATTTCGGTCATCATTCCGGTTCATAATGGTGGTGACAGTTTCCGCCAGTGTCTATCAAGTATTAGTACATCCCAAAATCATCCTACAGAAGTAATTGTAGTGGCTGATGGAGATGCAGATAATTCTTGGCAAATAGCAGCAGACTGGGGAGCAAAAGTAATTCGAGTTGAAGAGAAAGGTGGCCCAGCACAAGCTAGAAATTTAGGTGCGGCTGCTGCGGGAGGAGATATTCTTTTTTTTGTGGATGCTGATGTGGCGATCGCACCAGATACAATTAATCGGGTAATATTGAATTTTGCCGAAGATGCAAGTCTAGCAGCTTTAATTGGCTCTTATGATGATGCTCCGGGAGCAACTAATTTTCTTTCTCAATACAAAAATCTTTTCCATCATTATACCCATCAAAATGCTCAAGAAGAGGCTTTCACTTTTTGGGGAGCTTGCGGTGCGATTCGTCGTGATATCTTCTTGGCTATGGGGGGTTTTGATGAAAGTTATCGTCGTCCTTGTGTGGAAGATATTGAGTTAGGTTATCGGCTCAAAGCAGCAGATTATAAAATTCGACTGGACAAAGCTTTGCAAGTCAAGCATTTAAAACGATGGGAAATAGTTTCTCTGGTTAAAGCCGAAGTGCGCGACCGCGCCTTACCCTGGACTAAATTAATACTTCGTCAAGGAAAAATACCTTCTGATTTGAATCTTGGTTGGTCAAGTCGGCTGAGTGTAATTTTAGTTTATTTATTATTACTGATTCTAATTGCTTGTTTGTGGCAATGGAAACTATTACTAATTGCTGCTGTTATTTGTGCATTACTAATAGCTATTAATGTTTCTGTATACCGTTTTTTTGTGGATAAGCGGGGTGTTTTATTTGCTTTGGGCGTGTTACCTTGGCACTGGTTTTACTACTTTTACAGTGGTCTAGCTTTTATCATCGGTATATTTTTGTGGAAATTTGCCAAAAAACTTGGATAAAAAATCATTTATGTGTGATAAAGTAAACAGCTATTAAATTAGTAAGAGAACTCCACAAAAAAGATTATCCAATTTTGTGGGATGGGCATCTGGTTCCCTCCTTGTACTATCTACGGTGTACACACAAGTTAAATTACCCCCCTTAGTCCCCCCGATGTATTTGGGGGAAACCGGAAAAATTAGTCCCCTCCCCAATACATCGGGTAGGGTTAGAGTGGGGTAATTTGAGAAATAATAGCGATTCAATCACTTGTGTGTACACGGTAGCCTTGTACTATTAGGGGAACAGATGCCCGCACCACAAGAAATTTTGGGATATTTTTTTAATTGGAAGTCTCTAATTAAATAATAATTAAATAGGTATCAATTGAATCATAAACACAGGGTGCTAATTATCGGTGCGGGTTCAGCAGGCTTAACACAACATTGGGTGTAGTTACAGAAAAAATATTTTCAAGTATCGAATAGTCACTTAAAAAGTATGAACAAAAGCGATACGATAAGAATAGGCATAGATGGGAGTCTTTTATCAGGTCAGAAACGAGGACATGATCGTTATGTCTTTGAACTTTGTCGAGAATTAGACACATATTTGCCTAATGCTCAATTTTTTGTTTATAGTCCCTTACTCATAGAGATGCCTGTAATTTCCCCACGTTGGAAATTAAGAACTCAGTCAAAAATACTATCACACTCACCAATATCATGGATGAAGCTTGTGGGTAGTTGGATCTGTCGGAGAGATAAGCTAGATGTATTTTGGGGAACATTCTTTTTTCTACCATATCTTAATAAATCAACCAAAACAATTCTTACTGTTCATGATTTATGGTTTCACATAAATCCAAAAGGAATGAATTGGTTTCACATTCTAGCTTTTTACTTGTTTTTTAAAAATGATGTTGGCAGAGCCAATACTGTCATTACCAATTCCCAAGAAACAGATAAACAGTTAAATAATTATACGGGACGTAATTCCATTGTTATTTTACCTGGTGTTAACGAAACATTTAAACCTTTACCAACAAATGTAGTTAATCTTGAGTTAAAAAATCATCATATTTCTTACCCATATCTTCTGAATGTGGCAACTTGGGAGCCAAGAAAAAACGTAGAATTATTAGTAAAAACTTTTATTAATATGAAA
>JANMEE010000140.1:0-28798 GCA_031376645.1 Dolichospermum sp. OTE_75_concoct_329_sub
ACTTTCCTTTCGGAATGTTTAATCAGTACAGACAGAGCATGGGACTAGCGAATCCCAAGGTGTCATGACTTAAATAACGTTTACCCTTCGACTCGATTCGCTGACGCGAATGACTACGATTAGGGTGGTTTGGTTCACATCTAATCCGTATTACTACTTTTTAGAATGATCCCAATCACGGCTTCAGTCTTAGGCGGACGAATGGTGTGACATACTCCACAGACTCCTTTTCAGGTGAGTGTGGGCTTCTCAGGGACTCTTCTTTGAAGACATTAACTGAGCTTTAAAGCCCTATGCCCTAGGGACTTTTGGAGATAATTTTTAACTTTTGTAATAGGCTGCTTTTCAGCATTTAATTTGGGTTACACCTATCACTGGTGATTATATCAGATATTTGGAGAAAAACGAAAAAAGTGTTCGTTCCGCACTTCGTGCCGCTTCGCGGCAATAAGCACCAAGACTACGAGCAAATACCACAGTTTTTTATTATAGCAGAATTATCTGGAAATTTGAAACTATGTGCATCTAAAATTAAAATTAGAGACTTCCAATTTAAAAAATATCCCAAAATTTCTTGTAGTGCGGGCATCTTGCCCGCTAATAATACAAGGAGGGACCAGATACCATTGGATAGCGAAGCGCTGCTGCAAGCAGTTCATTTTTTTTTGTGGAGTTCTCTTAGTCCTACGGTATCTTACTAAATACTGATAAATACCCGTAAGAAACTATTTTTGATTGTTTAAAAGAAAAGTAAAATCGCCCAAAACTCTCTTCCTGTTCCCTGTTCCCTGTTCCCTTGCCCCAACGACAATTTTTAACGCCAACCTACTTAGAGACTTTGTAAATTATGGCTGAACTTCCCAAAACCCTAGAAGATGCGATCGCTCAATCTTGTGATGCGGTAAAATCAGCTTTGGCTGATGGTGTGTCTCGCATTCAAGTTGAGTTATTATTCCCAGAACTCAAATTCATGACAGTTGCCCAACAGTTTCTTCCCCAGTTTACTGAATATGAATCCCGTCTCAAAGTCTTCTTTGCTGATGCTGGTGCGGCTGCTTTAGCTCGTCGTGACTGGAAAGATGCACAATTTCAAATTTCCGATATTGGTACAGGTAGGGCTGTATCTTTAGAAGCAAAAATTCAGCCAGAAGATGAAATTTTCCTATTTATCGCTCCCACATCCGTAGAAGTACCACAATTAGAAAAGCTGTGTGAACTGATTGGGGAACGTCCCGTGATCATGTTAACACCCCGACTAGAAGATTCTAGCGTCGTTGGTATCGGTTACACAGCCAGAGAAACCCGTCGTCGCTTCATTAGTACCATCGAATCTTGTTACTATATCCGTCCTGTAGATGATGAATCTGCCCTATTTCGTTGCTACCCTGGGATATGGGAAGTATGGCTAGAAACAGAGGGGGAATATCAAAAAGTTGCCGAACTCCCCACAAAACCATCTGGTGATGAAATAGACACAATTCTCCTGGGGGGACAAAGGGAAAATACTACGGACGCTACACCCGTGAGAAAACTGAGTATATTTAAGAGTTTGCAACGGTTTATCAAGGCTTTGAGCAGTTAGGATGATTCAGAATGTAGAGATGTTCCATGGAACGTCTCTACAAGGGTTTTAGAAAACGGATATTTAATTTTTACCAGATGTCTAATCTGAATATTTGGTTAATCACCTGATTACCCATTACCAATTACAATTACCAATTACCCATTCTCTGATTATTGATTTTAAAGATGAAATTAATTTGTTCTCAAAGTGATCTCAGTAGTAATCTTTCCCTTGTCAGTCGTGCAGTTCCGTCCAGACCTACTCACCCAGTTCTCGCTAACATCTTACTACAGGCAGATGCCGAAACTAATCAAGTTAGTTTAACAGCCTTTGACCTCAGTTTAGGTATCCGAACTAGTTTTAGCGCTGAGGTATTAGAAGGAGGTACAATTGCTCTCCCTGCCAAACTCCTTGTAGATATTACCTCTCGCTTACCAGAAGGGGAAATTACCCTTGATGACCAATCAGGAGATGGTGGTGGGGAAGGTATAATTGTTACCCTCAAACCTAAAAGCGGCAAGTATCAAGTGCGAGCAATGGGTGCAGAAGAATTTCCTGAATTACCAGTCCTAGAAAACACCGAAGCCATTACTCTGACAACAGCAGCACTAATTGAAGGCTTAAAAGGTTCTTTGTTTGCTACCAGTTCCGATGAAACTAAGCAAGTCCTCACTGGTGTACATTTAACCCTAAAACAAGATACTTTAGAATTTGCAGCCACGGACGGACACCGTTTAGCAGTTTTAGAAACCACAAATGAGCGTCCTGTTGAAGGGAGCGAACAGGTTGAAGTGACAGTACCCGCGAAAGCATTACGGGAACTCCAACGGATGTTAGGACATAATTCCACTTCTGAAGAAACTGTAGCCGTATACCTAGATCAAGGTCAAGTAGTATTTGCTTGGCAAAATCAACGGTTAACCAGCCGCACTTTAGAAGGACAATATCCCGCTTATCGGCAATTAATTCCTCGACAATTTGAACGCCAAGTCACATTAGAAAGAAAGCAATTTATCAGCACTTTAGAACGAATTGCGGTGTTAGCAGATCAGAAAAATAATATTGTCAAAGTTAGCATTGATAATGCCAATCAAGAAATTACTTTATCTTGTGAAGCGCAAGATGTTGGTAGTGGTACAGAATCAATGCCAGCGCAAATATCTGGAGAAAATATAGATATTGCTTTTAATGTCAAATATTTGATGGAAGGTTTGAAAGAATTACCATCTTCAGAAATTCAAATGCACTTAAATCAAAGTTTAACTCCAGTGATTTTTACTCCTTTGGGTGGTTTGAAAATGACTTATTTAGCTATGCCTGTACAGTTGAGAAATTAGTTTTTGAGATGTCAGGGAATCTATTATGGTTTCCCTGACAATTTGTAAGACTGTATCAGGGAACTTTAGTAATAAATTTTACCACCACCCCATTTAGTACCAACAACTTTGGGTGCCAGCAGAATATGTCCAGCAATCGCAGTTAAATCATCTTCCGTCAGATTTCGCATGACTGGGAAAATATCCGCACTCTTCAAACTGGGATGGATTTCAGAAATATCATCTTCACCATCATAGGTAGTAGGATTTTTCAGATAGTCCACCAAACCTACAACATTATTGCGTTTGGGTGTAGCACCTGCTAAAGCTTCTGGTTCGAGTCCCACGTTTTGGTTAGTTTTGGTGACTCCCCCAGCATGACATTGGGCGCAAGCGTAATTAAATAATCTTTTGCCTTCTTTGACCTGCTTCAAGCTGAGTACAACCGTCTCACCTTGGTCATTTAGTGTCACTGTGCGGATAGCTTCATCTAGTTCCATCGCTGTTGCACTACCGATAACCATCTGAAATGTCAGCAAAATAGTAGCGACAACAACGCCAATTAGTTTTCTAAACATATTTCCCCTTCAAGATATTGATGCTCAACATCAGCTTTGATTACAATGCTAAATTTCCATATTGTTCATTACTTATGGGTGATCTGTCTCTGCTTATAACCATCATCATTAATTATTGTCTGCAAAAGTTTGATGTTGCTGACAATATTTAAGTAATAATTACCTGGATACCTTCTCACTGCAAACAGGCTTGATGGTATTTATAGGTAATTAACAGGTGGTTACGAGAAAACACTCTGGCCACAGGATGACTGTAGTAGGCTGCTATCTCTGCAAGTAATAGTTCTAGACAACCCATAACATTGGTGAACTGATCATAGAAATTGAGTCACTGTAATACCAATATCATGTTAGGAGTGCAATTTGTTGTAAAAAATACGATCCGTTAAAGTCTGTAATCTGAACTTCTAGTGAAGATAGGGGCAAAAGCGGAAAATTTCTATTTTGGTTGTTTTTGTTGGGAAATGGAAAGGGTATAGTTATATTTACTTTTTGACAATTCACCTACGTATATTGAGTATTTTCCTGACTGCCAGTAACCAGAAAATTCTGCTTTACTTCCATTATAATTATCAGGAAGTACACAAAAACGGCCTCCTGGTCCATCAACCAATAGACTTGGCTTTCCTTGAGTTTCTACTGTCTCTACTGTTAACCTTAGATAAGGTACTGATTCCATCATCTGAATCACTTGACTGGGTTGACTCGAAATATTCCCACAATTTGATGCTGTTGATCCCCCAGATTCACCTTTGACAATTAGCGGGTCTGGTTTAAGACTACTATTAATTTGAAGAGGTGGAATTTCGGCTAAACTAGCATGAGTCAGTAATAAACTGATTGTGAGTCCTAGTGGAACAACTGTAAAGAGCTTTAGAGTTTTCATTTTGTGTCCATAACCTGAATTAAATGTTTATAAGGCATATTTATAAGCATACTGGGTTAAAACCCCGAAATTGAATCCACGTTTAACTAAGAGACTAAAAAAAAGATAAGTAGATTCGGTAGAAACTATCGGAGCTTGTCAATAACCTACTAAAAGAACTATACAAAAAAGATGCTCCAATCTTGTGGGATGGGAATCTTGCCCGTCCTTGTATTATCAGCAGCAAGATGCCCGCACCACAAGAAATTTTAGGATATTTTTCTAACTGTAAGTCTCTAATACTAAGTATCCATGACGGAGACAATCAAATTGTGTTCCTACTAAATATCTTCCAATTTAGATTCAGAGTGCGGAAAACAACGGGAAAATTACGTTAGGCTGGATAAAACTACAAAACAACGGATTGTTACCACCGTATAAATCCTGATAAAATCTCCTGATGTTCAAACTAAAACATCTTCAAAACACTAATACAGGGTGGTCTTTGGATCAACGAGATCCCCAGTTTATCGAGTCTATGATGCCCCTCTTGGGCTTGTTATATAACTTGTATTTTCGAGTCCAAACCAGTGGTTGGGAAAATGTCCCAGATGGAAAAATCCTGATTGTTGGCTCTCATAATGGTGGACTTGCCTCTCCTGACACTTCGATGATGTTGTATGATTGGTTCCGCCGTTTTGGTGTGGAAAGACCAATTTATGGTTTAATGCACCCTAAAGTTTGGGATGTATTCCCTCCAGCGGCAGAAATGGCTATGAAAGCTGGTGCCGTAAGAGCGCATCCGAAAATGGGTTATGCTGCTTTGCGGTCTGGTGCTAGTGTATTAGTCTATCCTGGTGGAGCTGAGGATGTTTTTCGACCCCATGCGATGCGGGATAAAATTTATTTTGCCGAACGGAAAGGGTTTATTAAGTTGGCATTGCGGGAAAATGTGCCGATTGTACCGGCGATTTCCTGGGGGTCACATGATACTCTGATTGTTTTGACTGATGCGTATAAAATCATGCAGCAACTTCATGAAATGGGGATGCCTTGGCTGTTTGGGGTTGATCCTTTGGTTTTTCCTATTTATCTAGGATTACCTTGGGGATTGGCTTTGGGACCCTGGCCAAATATTCCTTTACCAGTGCCTATCTACACCAGAGTTTGTTCACCAATAGTGTTTGAACGGTATGGGAAAGAAGCTGCAAGCGATCGCATTTATGTTAATGAATGTTATGAGTTAGTCAGAAGTAGGATGCAGCAAGAGTTGGATAATTTAATTCAACAAGTAAGTCATTAATATTATCCTGACGGTGCTTTTATCGTCAGGTGTTTTTAACTAGTTATTCCCTGTAAAAAATTGCTTTCTTCCCTGACTAGATGACCGTCTTCCATATAAACAATGCGATCAGCAATATCTAAAATGCGGTTATCGTGGGTAACAAGTAAAATTGTACAACCATGCTCCTTTGCTAATTTTTGCATTAATACTACTACATCCCGTCCTGATTGTTTATCTAATGCGGCTGTTGGTTCATCTGCGAGGACTATTTTCGGTTGACTGACTAATGCCCGAGCGATCGCAACTCGTTGTTTTTGTCCTCCTGATAAATTATCTGGATAATAATTTAGCCGATTTCCCAATCCTACCTCTTCTAGAATTTTCTGGGACTGGATTAACATTTCTTTTCCAGACATTTTTCCCTGTACTTCTAAACCCATTCTTACGTTTTGGATTGCCGTTAAGCTACCATGTAAATTATGAGCTTGGAAAATATAACCATTAGTGCGTCGGGCTTGGGTGAGTTGTTTGGCATTAGCTTTACAGAGTTCATTACCTAATATCTGCAAACTTCCCGATTGAGCCGAGCGCAATCCCCCAGCTAAGGTTAATAAGGTGGTTTTGCCAGAACCAGATGGTCCTGTCATAATCACAATTTCACCTGTATTAATTGTCAAGTTAATATTAAATAAAACTTGTTTTCGCAGTTGTCCAGTTCCGAAGTAATGATCGAGGTTTTGGATGGAAATTACAGGTTGGTGAGGGTTAATTGTTTGCATAATTAAGGATTTTTTTTCACACAGAGGCGCAGAGGCACGGAATTTTGAGAAATTTAAAACATATCAGCAGGATCGGCTGATTGGAGTCTACTAGTTGCTACTGTTCCTGAAAGTGTACACATGATAACTGTCATCAGAAAAACTGTTAATGCTCTGGCTAATGTCATATATATTGGTAAGTTGGTAGCGTTGCGAGTTAGTTGATAAAGTCCTAGTGGGACTATGAATCCAGGAATGAAACCTAATACTGCGAGAATAATTGCTTCTTCAACAATTATTCCTAATAAATAGATGTTTTGATATCCCATTGCTTTAAATGTGGCATATTCTCTGAGGTGGGAATTGACATCGGTGGAAAGAACTTGATAAACAATAATGACACCAACTATAAATCCCATGGATACGCCAATGGAAAAAATAAAACCAATGGCAGTTGATTTTTTCCAATAATCTTCTTCAAATTTGATATATTCTGGAAGGGTGAGAACTTTTACATCTGGATTTGCTTGTAAATGGGATTTTAAAGCTGCTACTACCTGTTCTATTTCATATCCTGGTTGAACAGAAATTAATCCGAGATTAATACTTCCTGCTTTTCTTCTAGGAAAGATGCGTAAAAAGTTTTCATCACTGGAAACTAAAGTTCCATCAGCAGCAAATGATGCTCCTAATTGAAATAAGCCACTAATATTAATTGTCCGCTTATCTATTTCTGTACTGACATTTTTTCCAGCATTAATTTGACTAAAAACTTGATCATAATCTCCCTTCGCACCCCGATCAAAAAGAAAGGTATCGGGTAATTTAATTGTATCTAATTGGGCGTTGATTTCTGATATATTTAATGCAGGTTTTTCAGGATTAAAGGCGATCGCTTGAACTGTGGTTTTGCTTTTTGTTTGCGGATTTTTCCAAGTTACTAACCCAACATATATAGCTTCTGCTGATTTTACACCGGGTACATCAGCAGCTTGCAATATTCTTCTTCGAGTAAAAGTGGACATATTTTGCATACTCTGGCTTTGCGGACTAATCAAAATTATGTCTGCAATAAAAGCCCGGTTTAACCTGGTGTTGCTATCATATAAGGCATTTTGAAAGCCAAGCTGCATAAAAATTAACACATCAGCAAAGGCAATACCTGATAAAGCTACTAATAAGCGACTTTTACTATGGCTAAGTTGCAACCATCCTAAAGGTGTCCGTCTTCGGATTGCTTGAATAAATCCTATCATAGTGAAATTACTGCCTTAACTTGCAAATTGGTAAATTTGGCTGCTTTTTTGCTTGAAACTTCATCTAGCTGGACATAAACTTCTACTACTCTAGAATCAATATTTTCACTGGGGTCAGAATTAATCACATTTTGCCGTTGTACTTTCCAACCAACCCAATCTACTTTTCCCTGTAATTGCCCTGGGAGGGAGTTACTAGATATTTTTACCTGTTGTTGAGGACGGATTTTATTAATATCACTTTGGTAAACTTCAACTACTGCATTCATCTGGTTTATTTGCCCAAGTTCGACAATGCCATTATTGGACACTACTTCACCTGCACGGGTATAAATTTCAAAAATTACACCATTTTGAGGTGCTTTTACATGAGTTTGCTCTAAACTTGCTTTTGCTTGTTGAGCTGCGGCTATAGCGCGACTAACTTCAGCTTTGGCTGCGGCTATGTCTACTGGACGTACTTCGGCGATTTTATTTAAAGTAGCTTGGGCAGAAATGACTTGTTTGCTACCTGTGGTATTAATCCGGGTGAGGGCAATTTTAGCTTCGCTAATTTGCTTACGTCCGCTGCTATCTATGCGGTTGAGGTTGGCTCTGGCTTCGCTCAATTGTTGAGTGAGAGTATCAACACTGAGACGTTTACTGTCAAATAATGACTGAGAAATTGCCCCGTCTTGAGAAAGTTGCTGATAGCGTTGCTGTTCTACTTGAGCATTTTTAAGTTCTGCAAGTAATTTATTAATTGTTGCCCGCTGTGCGGTTGTTTCTCCCTGCCATTCTGCTTCTAGTCTAGCAACGGCTTGTTTTTGTCCAGTTTCATCTCCGAGCTTTTGCGCCTCTATTCTCGAAATATCCGCTTTTTGTGCGTCTATTTCGCCTATTTTCGCGCCTGATTGCACTTTTTCTAAGTTTGCCTGGGCAAGTTTTACCGCTGCTTGAGTTTCTTGGTAAGCAGCTTGAAGACGGGGACGATTATCTAAAATAGCTATGACTTGCCCTGTTTTGACTTTATCCCCTTCTTTGACTAAAAGTTTTTCTACTCGACTACCTTGACTGGAACTGGGTGCGGAAAGTTTAATTACTTTTCCTTTGGGTTCAATTCTCCCTAATGCTGTCACCGTCTTAATTTGCGGTGTAATTACTTGAGAAGCTGATATCTTAGTAGCTTGGGATTTAATTTGTGAAAATTGATATCCTTTTATTCCTAGAGTTGCCATAACTATAGCTGTTGTCAGCATCATCAGTTGACGAAAACTAGGTTTCAAGAATGTGAAATTTTTAGCCGTTACATCACGCACCATAAATTTTCCCCTATTATCTAAGATGGGAAGTAAACTAATCAGTTTAGTTATATAATTAAACTAAACCGTTCATTCCATACTTGTCAATAGTCGGTGCTAAAAAATTTAGGACTGCTTACCCCCCTTAGTCCCCCCTTGGAAAGGGGGGAAACCGGAGAATCAAGTCCCCTCCCCTTTCTAAGGGGAGGGTTAGGGAGGGGTAAAACAATATCTGAGACACCATGAGAGACTTGTTCATTCATCCTCTTAGGCATAGCTTCGCTTACCGCGCAGTTTCCCCCAGGGACAGGACAGGAAGGAAAGATGGTTTTGTGAGATATTTTGCGTAAGTCCTATAATTCAAATTTATCCGTGTAGCTGATATGCAAAAAAAGAGTAAAGAAGTTGAAGAAAGTCCTGGAGAAAGATCACTATTAGTAGAGAAAGTTGATGCTATCCTGACTGGTGCCATGCAAGAATTTTTGGCCAATGGTTATGCGGCTACAACAATGGATCGGGTGACAGCAGCCGCAGGAGTGTCAAAAACAACGGTATATAGCTACTTTCAAGATAAGGAAGGATTATTTACGGCGCTAATTGAACGATTGGCACAGAAAAAATATTTGGCAATTTTTAACCCCCAAGATCCTCAATTTATCGCAGGTGAACCGGAAATTGTGCTGCGTCGCTGGGCCGGAAATATTTTAGATAATACTAATTGTTCCCAGGAGTTATTAGGGCTTGTCAGGCTTATTATTGGTGAATCTGGGCGTTTTCCTGCATTAGCTAGGGTTTTTGTTCGCAATGTAGATAAAGCCGGTTTAGAGGTGATTACTCAGTATTTTATCGCGCATCCAGAACTACAATTACCTGATCCAGAGGTGGCTGCACGGATTTTTTTGGGGACGTTAATCCATTTCACGATTATTCAGAATATGCTACATAGTCAAGATATTCTGCCGATGGAGAGCGATCGCTTGATTGATAATTTAGTTAATTTAATTACCAGTAATAGAAGTGATATACATGGTGATAGGTATTCAGGAACAAGGCACAAATCACCCAGACGCAAGCGCACACCAGGGGGAAAATTTCGGGCTGATTACGGTTCTGAGTCTAAAAAGCTGCGGTCTGTCAGGCTTACAGATACAGCTTGGACTAAGTTGGATGAATTAGCAACCGCCAATAATGTAACCCGCAGTGAGATGATTGAAATCTTTGCTCGTCAAGGCTTTGGGGATGATCAGCCATCAAGAGAGTAGTTTTGTATATACATGATGCACCAATCCCATTATTGTTAACTTGGCTGTATTCCTGGTTGCTGAAAAGTTAGCAGGTAAGCCGATAAAATTGGTCAGAATGTGGGCACTCCCTTCCTACTAGAAAAATATAGATTAAATGAACCACGTTCGCGGAGCGTCCCGTTAGGGATAGGTACGTTCGCGAAGCGTCTCGTTAGAGATAGAACACGAAGGAAGAAGGAAGAAGATGGATAATCTTATACTGGGAAGGGACTCGTAGTGCAAGTTGTCAAACTTCTAGACGGAAATATCAGGTTAATGAATTAAAATTATTGTTATGCTGAACCGAATTAAAGACTTAACAACAAATATAGCCCCCCGATTGGTCGAAATCCGTCGTCATATTCATGCACACCCAGAACTTAGTGGCAAAGAATATCAAACCGCTGCTTTTGTCGCAGGGGTATTATCTGCTAATGGATTGCACGTAGAAGAAGGAATTGGCAGAACAGGTGTCATTGGTGAATTACAAGGGACTCAAGTTAGTGATAGGATGCTGGCAATTCGCACTGATATGGATGCTTTGCCTATTCAAGAACGCACAAGTTTAGAATATGCTTCTCGGATTGAGGGAGTTATGCACGCTTGTGGACATGATATTCATACTACAGTAGGTTTGGGGACAGCGATGGTACTTTCCCAAATCGCCCCTGAATTGGGGGGAAAGGTGCGGTTTTTATTTCAACCAGCCGAAGAAATTGCCCAAGGTGCAAGTTGGATGGTAGAAGATGGAGTAATGAATAATGTTGCGGCTATTTTAGGGTTACACGTTTTTCCTTCTATTCCGGCTGGTTCAGTTGGTATTCGCTATGGCGCATTGACTGCCGCAGCAGATAATTTAGAAATTATTATTATTGGTGAATCTGGACATGGTGCGCGTCCCCATGAAGCTATAGATGCAATTTGGATTGCTGCTCAAGTGATTACATCATTACAACAAGCGATTAGCCGGACTCAAAATCCTTTACGCCCTGTAGTATTAAGTATTGGCCAAATCAATGGGGGACGAGCGCCAAATGTAATTGCTGATAAAGTCCAGTTATTAGGAACAGTGCGATCGCTTCACCCTGAAACTCGTGATAAACTACCACAATGGATTGAGAATATAGTTTCTAATGTTTGTAATTCTTACAATGCAAAATATCAAGTTAATTATTGTCAAGGTGTTCCCAGTGTACAAAATGATGCCGCGTTAACACAATTATTGCAATCATCAGCGGAAGAAGCTTGGAGTAATGAACGGGTACAAATTTTACCAGAACCATCTTTAGGTGCAGAAGATTTTTCTGTTTATTTAGAACACGCCCCTGGTTCAATGTTTCGTTTAGGTGTAGGCTATGAAGATAGAATGATTAATCATCCCTTGCATCATCCGCAATTTGAAGTTGATGAATCTGCTATTATTACTGGAGTAGTTACTTTGGCTTATGCAGCTTATAAATATTGGCTGAAGTCGGAACTATGATTTGTTTGATATTTTTGATTTGGATGATGAATTTGTCTGTCAGAAAAATCAGAATTATCTTATCTATACAAGCTTTAAATAAAATTAGAGCGTTTCGTGTTTAAATAAATTTAAGAAAATTACACTGTTAATCATGCCACCAATGGAAGCTATAGATTCAAACTCATCAGAACAAAACACTAATAATTGGTATTTAGTAACTGTCCGTTCTAAAAAAAGAGATGTATTTTTGAAATATCTGAATTTAGCTATTAGCCAAAATCAATTACAAGATTTGGTAATAGATATAAAAAATCCTCAAGACGCAGTTTATCAGGATATTGTTTTATTAAAAACTAGTAATTTTAAAACTGCTTATATCCAACTTAAAAAAGTTGAATGTTTCCAAAATATCGAACGGAAACCTTTAGGATTAGCACAAGTAAACAGAATGTTGGGTATTGGGTAAAAGTTGCTATAAATAGCTTATTACCTATTTATTAGAAATGTTCCACAACCGTAAACAAACAAGATTAATCATCATTTATATACTCATCGTTATAGCGATGGGTTTTCTCTTTAAGTATTATCCAGGAATAGGACATGAATGGTTAAATAATTATGGTGCAGCGATATTTTATGAAATATTTTGGTGTTTATTTGCTTTTGGGTTTTTCAGAAGCAAAAAAGCAGTTATCCAAATTCCTATATGGGTTTTTATCCTGACCTGCATTATCGAATTTTTACAGCTTTGGCATCCACCATTATTAGAAACCATCCGTGTTACATTAATAGGTAAATTATTATTAGGAACTACCTTTGCTTGGTGGGATTTTCCGCATTATCTATTAGGTTGTATTTTTGGTTGGTTGTGGTTAAAAAAACTTCGAGGCATAGATGATGCAAAAAAGAGTAAAAGTTAAACCAAATTCCAAACAGCAAAAAATTGAAGAATTAACAGATGGTAGTTTAAATGTACATCTCAAATCACCACCAGTAGATGGTAAAGCTAATGAAGAATTAATTAAAGTATTAGCCCAAAAGTTCGATGTTCCTAAATCCTCTATCAGAATTAAATCTGGGACAACATCTCGACAGAAATTAATTGAAATTGATGAAAACTAGGTAATAGGCAATTACCAATTACCAATTACCAATTACCAATTACCAATTACCTATTACCTATTACCTATTACCAGTCTACTTATTAACCTAATTCTGATGCAGTGGGGATAACACCATGTCCTTCTATATGAGATAAACTATTAACTGTATAACGCTGTTCAGGAACTGGATAACCAGCTTCTCCAAAGGTTGCACCAATGGCTTTATTAGTGTCGAAATATACTTGCCAATAGTGATCATTATTACAATAGGGACGGACTGCTAGTACAGGACCTGCTAAATTGAAGGTAAGAATTTCTACCTCTGGGGCTGGATCTTGGACTACATTAGGAATTTGGTTAATTCTAGTTTTTAATAAAGCGATAGCGAAGCGCTCCGTAGGAATCGCCTGATTATGATCCACATCATGAGCTAATTGAGCTAATAAATCAACCCGACGATAGGGATTTGTTGAATAATTCTGGATATTGTCAGAAAATATCTTATTATTTGCCACAATTGTCATAAAACCTCGTGGAAAGTGGGAAACTCAGTCCCTTTAGGGACCAGAGGGAAGCGACTCAAGGGATTTTAATCCCCGTCAATCTTAAAATGCGTAATCATCTTAATTTATTCTGGGGGCAATTTGTGAACTATCTGACACAAAAAAATTAAATACTCTATTTTACCCATTTGCTAGGTATGATATTTTATCTGTAAACAGTTACCCAGCAAAACCTGACTATGACTCAAAACTACCGCATTACCTTACTCCCCGGCGATGGCATTGGTCCCGAAATTATGGCCGTAGCGGTAGACGTGCTAAACGTCGTCGGTAAACGCTTTGATATGAGCTTTGAATTTTCCACAGCTTTAATCGGTGGTGCTGCTATTGACGAAACCGGCGAACCTTTACCCGCTGTTACCTTAGATATGTGCCGCAATAGCGATGCCGTCTTACTCGCTGCTATTGGTGGTTACAAATGGGATTCTCTCCCTTCTCATTTACGCCCAGAAGCAGGTTTGTTAGGATTACGAGCAGGCTTACAACTATTTGCTAATTTACGTCCGGCCAAAATTATCCCTCAGTTAATAGACGCTTCCACCTTAAAACGCGAAGTTATCGAAGGTGTAGATATTATGGTGGTGCGCGAACTGACCGGCGGAATTTATTTCGGTAAACCTAAAGGTATTTTTACTACAGAAACTGGAGAAAAACGCGGTGTAAATACGATGGTTTACAGTGAGTCAGAAATTGAAAGAATTGGGCGTGTGGCTTTTGAAACAGCGCGAAAACGGGGTGGTAAACTCTGTTCTGTAGATAAAGCCAATGTATTAGAAGTATCTCAATTGTGGCGCGATCGCATTACTCAACTTTCCGCAGAGTATACTGATGTGGAATTATCTCACCTATATGTAGATAATGCCGCCATGCAATTAGTTCGCGCTCCCAAACAATTTGATACAATAGTCACAGGAAACTTATTTGGTGATATTCTCTCCGATGCTGCGGCGATGTTAACTGGTAGTATAGGAATGTTACCTTCCGCCAGTTTGGGCGCTGATAGTCCCGGTGTCTATGAACCAGTTCATGGTTCAGCCCCAGATATTGCTGGACTAGATATTGCCAACCCTCTCGCTCAGGTTTTAAGTGCCGCAATGATGTTGCGTTATGCTTTAAACCAACCGGAAGCAGCAGAATTAATTGAGAATAGTGTGTTACAAGTTTTACAACAAAACTATCGCACAGGAGATATTATGTCCCCAGGAATGAAACTTGTCGGTTGTCGAGCTATGGGCAAGGCACTGATGCAAATTCTGGAACTGAAATCAAATTAAAGTATAAATCTGAGAATTTTACCACCTATTGTTAAAACTTTCAGATAAACTAAAAGCAAATCTATAACTTACATAAAAGCTAATAGTGTACGCCTTACAACAAGAACAAACAAAGTTTACTTCACCAAAAAAGCCACCGTACTTGATTGACCCAACTGTAATTAGAGCAGCTAGTCATATTTACTATACCTACTGTGAAGTTCATCCAGAAATAGTAGGAAAAGCTACAGGAGTAGCAATTAGTCGAGTAACTCATCGAGGTAAAGTAATTTTTACCAAGTACCCAGTGCTGTTACCCCAGGAATGTTTTGTCGCATTGAATCAAATTGAATCCTATATGTATTAGTCAACTGACAACTGACAAATAATAATATGGACATTTTGATTAATATTCTCATCAGTATCATTGTCTTTGTTTTGGGGGCATCTCTCGGTAGTTTTATTAATGTTGTAGTTTATCGGCTACCGGCTGGTTTATCAGTGCTGTGGCCACCCTCTCGCTGTCCCAAGTGCTTCAATAGGTTAAAAGCCTATGATAATGTCCCGGTTTTCGGTTGGTTGTGGTTAAAAGGGCGGTGTCGTTATTGCCAAACTCAGATTTCCCGCCGTTATCCATTAGTAGAGGCGTTAACAGGGATAATATTTTTAATAGTATTTTGGGTTTTTCAATTTTCAATTTTCACCATCGGCTATTGGGCTTTTTTTAGTTGGTTATTAGCTCTATCTCTCATAGATTTAGATACAATGACCCTACCTAATCCTCTAACTAAATCCGGTTTAATCTTAGGGATAGTATTTCAAATGGCTGTTGGTTGGTTATCAGAACCGACTGTGGCGGGATTATCAAAACACTTAATAGCAGCTATAGCCGGTGCGGTTCTGGGTTTGTATCTGTTTGATGCGATCGCCTTTTTAGGTTCTATGGCTTTTGGCAAAACGGTCATGGGTGCAGGTGACGCTAAATTAGCTGCTATGATGGGAGCCTGGTTAGGATGGCGTTATTTACTACTAGCAGGTTTTATTTCCTGCACCTTGGGAGTATTCATCGGAGGGGGTGCAATTCTCTTCTCCCGTCACCAAATGGGACAAAAAATGCCTTTTGGACCTTTCCTAGCAATCGGAGCAGTAATCACTGTGTTTAGCGGTGAAACTATTTTGTCCCACTATATGAGATTATTTTTGCCTGGATATTAACATCATTTTTAAAATCTTTTTTTGTCTCATTCTGATGATTTTATCAACACCAGCCTGTATTCTCCCTGACTGTAGCTGCTATTACCCCATTGAGATTTAATATCTTGATAATATCTAAGCAGTCACAATATAGCATCCTCCCAGTCAGAGTAAATAAAAATACTAACTATGATTTTTGTGATTTTTGTAATTAACTAATCATCTAAATCAAACAAATCATAGTCCCGACATAATTACATAAAATAAAAAATGGCAAACAACGAAGAATCACGCGGTTTAAAGTCTCTATTTGATTGGTTTGCAAATCGGCGCAAATCAGGAAGTACCAATTTAGAACGCCAAGAACGGGAAATTGCGGATGGTTTGTGGCATAAATGCCCTAAATGTAGTGTTCTTAGCTACACAAAGGATTTAAAAATTAATCAAATGGTTTGCGCTGATTGTGGTCATCATAATCGGGTGGATAGTGATGAACGAATTCGCCAATTAATTGATGCTAATACTTGGAAACCATTGGATGAACATTTACGCCCAAGTGATCCGTTGCAGTTCCGCGATCGCAAACCCTATAGCGATCGCTTGCGAGAAACACAAGAAAAACTCGGACTTATAGATGCTGTTAAAACTGGGTTAGGACAAATTAATACTTTACCCTTAGCCCTAGGAGTCATGGACTTCCGGTTTATGGGTGGAAGCATGGGTTCTGTTGTCGGTGAAAAACTCACCCGCATGATTGAACAAGCCACCCAACGGCGTTATCCTGTTGTGATTATCTGCACATCAGGCGGTGCGAGAATGCAGGAAGGAATGTTATCTTTAATGCAAATGGCAAAAATCTCCGCCGCACTCCAACGTCACCGAGATTCTAAACTACTATATATTCCCATTTTAACTAATCCCACTACTGGAGGTGTTACCGCTAGTTTTGCCATGTTGGGTGATATCATCATCGCTGAACCAAAAGCAACTATTGGTTTTGCGGGAAGACGGGTAATTGAACAAACCCTCAGAGAAAAACTACCGGAAGATTTTCAAACCGCTGAAGACTTACTTAAACACGGATTTGTTGATGATATAGTCTCCCGCACCCAATTGAAAACTACTTTGACACAACTAATTGCCCTGCATCAACCTCTTCCCACAACTACACCAAACATGGTTTTATGGGAAACAATGAAATTAAGTTCCGCTACTGTTGAGTAGGGAGAAATATATTCCTTATAACGCAGTATGGCAATATTGGGCGCAGACCCTGCGCCCCTACCTACCTGGCTCTCGAACAAAAATCAGGGGAATTAGCCCTAATAGTCGGCATATACTAGATATGGCAAATAAGCCTAATAAACCGCCAAATTCGGGATTTTGGGCAACAAAACCGCCAATTGTTGTGCCTAAAGCTCCACTTACTCCCGCTACAGCAGCAGCGATCGCAATATAAATAGATTGATTTTTCATTGGGACAATTCCCAAATACATATTAGTCATACACAAATCAATGGCCGCCCAAGTGATACCAGTAAAAATATGTAAAAGCGGCAACCATAACCAAAAATCAAGTTGATCATCACCAATTCCTAACCATAATAATGGTGTAATAGCTACTAAAATACCAACACAGATGAGAATGGGACGATTGCCAATTCTATCAGCTAATTTACCCCATATAATCAGCATCAACAAATTTGCTCCTGTTTGAAGACTGCTATAAATAGTTACTAAAGTCACATCTAAATCTAAAGTATCTAATAAATAGAAGTTAAAAAAAGGCGCGCTCAAATGTACAGCTAACATCCATAAACTGGAATAAAGTAGAAATATTAAAAAATTAGAATTTTGCCAAATAATATTAGTCCAATTAGTCTCATCTTTGGTAACATCCTCAGTTGAATTTGCAGATAAATTTAGATGGTTCTGATTTTGTAATTGAGGATTTACATCTGCTTGAAAATATTGACAATACAAACTAACAATCCCACAAATAATCCCTAAAAAGAGAACCAATCCATAACCTTGGATAGTTCCACCATACCAATTTGATATTACTAATCCAGCTAAAGGTACACCTATTAAATTCGTCAGATTACAGACACTATTGCGGATACCAAAATATCTACCTCGTAACCTACGGGGAACAATAATTGCTAACCAACTTAACCAAGATGCACTTCCTAATCCTCCTAGAAGATGAGTAAAAAAGACAATTGACAGTGTTAATATTACTAGTTGTTGGGAATTTAGTAAACTGGAATTATTAGCAAAAATACAAACTACCAGAATTAGCCACAAGAATCGAGAAGTTCCAAAGGTTAATAGAGAATATTGAAATCTACTGGTAGTCTGTTCAGAAATATAAGCACCCACAGGTTGAATAAAATTTACCAACATGGGAATTGAGGATAACATTCCAAATATGACTGGAGTAGCATCCAACTCGACTAACAAATTACTGACTAAAATTCCACTGGTACTCAGAGAAAAAATAGATGCAAAAACAGCGTCTACCGTAGAAGCTTGCAAACTGGTACGAATAGTATTTTTAGCAAACTTCCTAGGAAACTCTTTAGTTAGTGAAGAATCAAGATTGGGAATTTGAATATCTAGTGGTTCAACTATGTCAACCGGAAGAGAGTTCATATATTATGATGACTATAGATCATCAATCGTAGAGTGGATATAACTTGCTATCTTTTAAACTACAAAATTATCTGCGTTCATCTGCGTTTAATTCTGACTTTTCATACCTCACTTAAATAAGAATAGCTGAATAGCTATATCAGTTTTCAGATTTATAGTTTAGGCAACACCTAAAAAAATGTCATCCGTATCTTCTAATTAGGAGAATAATCAAGTTTTTGCCATTAATAATTGAGGAAAAGATCCAATTCTTCCCTATTTCTGACAATGAAAATAATAGTTTATATTTATACTAATCCATTACTTGATACAGTTCCCAATCAAGGTAACTAGGGTTGAGAAATAGATAAAATTTACAAAGATTTAGGAAACAGTATACTCAGATCCCCGACTTCTTCAAGAAGTCGGGGATCTAAATTCAATTACTCATCTTGATTTTTAGGAGCTTGTTTGCCTTTTTTACCCACATTCCGGACATTCATGACTTTTCCTAGTAAATCAAACCAAAAAGGCGCACCCATAGCAATAGCAAAACCACTAACAAGCCAACCAGCAATCATACTCAAAACGCTGAAAACAGGCAACCCATTGATTCTATATTTTGTGCCGTTAATTTGCTGTTGTAAGTTAGCATTTGTCCAACCAATTGGTAACTCAACTTCCTTTAAAATCTCGTTAGGATCTATGTTATTAATATCTGAAGAACTAGCTCCTTGTGGTACTACTTGTACAGCCTTGTTAATAATTATTTCTCGTAATAAAGAATCCTTAGATAAGCGATTGATAATATGAAAAGTATCTGCATTGGCTGTGATAGCTAAAGTTATCCCAATTAAAATTGCCACTCCTTTAGCATTACGTTTATAAACACCACTGGCTCTTTCCATAGAGCTATCAAAACTATTTTCAATTTCTTTTCGCAAGATAATAATGCCTTCCTCAGTGCTTTTAGCTCTCATTTGGGCGCGTTTTGCCATGGTTTCAATATTATTAACTACAGATTCTGGCAGAATATCAATCAGTTCTTTAACTTTTTTATAAGTTTCACTATCTTTATCTTGGATAGCTGCTATGACTTCATCATGAATATCACTACCTTTCTTAATAGATTTGACAATTTCATTAATATTAGGTTTTAATCCTCCTATGACTATGGCTTTTTCTGCATCTTCAAAAATATCTTGTTTTAAGAATTTTAAGTCCCGTAAAGGTTTATCTAAAATATCTTCATGATTGCCTATGTTTGCCTGGAAACTATTTATATATTTGTCCAGACTATCTCTCATCCTATTTATGGCCATGTATATATCATATTTATCTTTATTGAATTCATCAACAATGCGGTTATACTCTAATTCCAACTGTCTATAATCAGCGGCAATATCAGTGGCAAACTCACTAGATAATTCCTGATTATTAATATAAATTTGCAACTGAATCAAAATTTGTCTGACATCATCTAATCGTTCATTTTTGAATTGCTCTAGCCTGATTTGGGTTAATTTTTTGACTAGCAATGGTAGCTGTAGTGTATCCATAAAAGTATTGGCAAAACTTTCACCACCAATATAGGAAGGCGCACTACGTTTTTGATCACCAAATACAGTTTCTTTTTTTAATCTAGAACTAGACTTTCTCAAGAAATTAAATAATGAACCAATTGCCCAAGTTATTTTACGAGGAAAAGTTGCCATTAAACCTTTAGCCTCTTGATTAATGCTTTGAATTAAAGGATTGCCGTAAATTTTATTGACTAGTTGAATTACTTTGGGATTTTCTGAGGTTTGAGCATCATCAGCTAAAAGAATTTCAATTGATCTTCTCAAGTGTTCAGCCCGCCATTGCAGCACTGTTGTTAATAGTTCTTGAATTTCTGAAGCCAGTAAACTTAAAATTAAGTAAATAAAAATTAAACCCAGTGCCACATCTAAAATAAATGGTAGGTTCATTGACATTCTCCTTCAGGGTAATTGACCAAATGGTAATGGTAGTATTTATATCATTTAATTGGAAAAATGCTTGTAAACTTCTTTAAAAAATTAATAGGAAAATCTTAGCTAAAAAATTATCTCTGTTCTTGAGAAACTGAGCTAATTTGGGATTTAGCCATTGGTCAAAATATAGATGGCAACATGGAAGATTCGCTTTAATCTCTATGTGATTAAACCTAGCAGTTATGAGATTCGCATAGAATATGCCAGAAGGAAGCTTTATTTGGACTCATCTAGAAAAACAGCACCGTGTGGTTGAAAAAAAGATTGATTGGCTATGGCTAATTCTGTTGTTATTGGCAGCGGTGGTCTTGTTTAGCGTCAATCTTGGAGATTTGCCCTTGCAAGATGGTAATGAGGCAACCGTGGCCAGGGTAGCGCGGGAAATTTGGCAAGCTCCAGCAGATTCAATGCGCTGGCTTTACCCCACTTTGGGCGGTGAACCGTATCATCAGACACCACCGCTGATGCACTGGTTAATTGCTGGGGCTTATGCTCTGGGTGGTGTGAATGAATGGACAACTCGGCTACCTAGTGCTATGTTGACAGCAATTTCTGTACCCTTGTTATATTGCCTGGGGAGAGAGATATTTCGTCAACGTTGGGCGGCTATTTATAGTGCTTTAATTTATTTAACAATGCTGCCTGTGGTTCGTTATGGCAGGTTAGCGATGTTAGATGGGGCGGTTGCTAGTTTTTTGATTTTGATGATGTGGTTTGTATTGCGATCGCGGCGGGATTTACGTTACTGCTTAGGTGTAGGTATTAGTTTTGGGTTAATTTGTCTAACTCAAGGCATAATAGGTGTTTATTTAGGTGCAGTTGTTTTAGTCTTTCTTTATTGGGATACACCCAGACTCCTGACAAGTTATTATTTCTGGATGGGTATTTTTATCGGTTGTCTCCCTGTATTTTGTTGGTACGGGTTTCAAGCATGGAACTATGGCTATCCCTTCAGTATTGATGTGAATACATCTTTAAGCCATATCAAAACTATTAGTAATGGCAGTTCTGAAGCGCCTTGGTATTATCTTTTAGAAATCGGTAAGTGGACATGGCCTTGGTTGATATTTTTACCCCAAACTATTCGCATCACTTGGGATAATAATAATTTAAGTTGGGCAAAATTGATTATTGTCTGGTGTATTGTTTATCTATTGATCATTTCCCTCATTAGCTTGAAACTTCCCTGGTATATATTCCCCATTTATCCCAGTTTGGCTTTAGCTTTGGGATTTCAGTTAGCAGAAATGGAAAATGTCCCTTCTTTCTTAGGCTATCCCCGCGCTTGGGTAACGAGTTTAGCAATGTTGGCGGTGGTAGCTTCAGCAGCAAGTATTTATTTTAGTGGGAGAACTTTAGACAAACTAGAATTACAAATAATTTTTGCCGCAGTGGCTTTAACTATGACTTTAGCCGCAATTTTAGCAGCACGAGGTGATAGACAATTTCTGAAAATTTTAATTTGGGGAAGTTATATTTCTCTACTTCTGTTGATGAAATCTAATTACTGGATTTGGGAATTAAATACAGCTTATTCCGTCAAACCAGTGGCGGCGATGATCACTAAAATAGATCCAGGAGTTAAGGAAATCTATACATCTTTTCCCTACCATCGTCCTTCTTTAGATTTTTATAGCGATCGCACCGTTATTCCTGCTTCTATTGGTGAGCTACAATATTACTGGCAGTATGATAGCCAACCTTATTTTCTCCTCAACACATCTACCTTAGAAAACCTCCAGTTCAAATCTATTAAGGTAGTAGATCAAGTAGAAGATTGGCAACTAATTACTAAGATAACTCCATAAAAAAATGAACTGTTTGCAGCAGAGCAGTGCTAGTAGTCTGTCAAATACATTTTGACGAATAAAGAGGAAACGAACCACGAAGGACGCAAAGAGCGCAAAGGAAGAAGGAAGAAGGAAGAAGGAAGGAAAATTATTTACCCATCAATTACTTCTTGACAGACTACTAGTTACGCTATCCAATCTTGTGGGATGGGCATCCTGCCCGTCCTGGTTTTGAATATTTTACTATTTAGTGTTTAGACTAAATTCACTCACCAATACCGAGGTTAAAATTATTGATTTTCACTATGAAAGAACTTAAACATATCGAACAAAACTCTCTTAGCTTTATCCAAACAATAGACATCGTTGATTTTGTTTCTCTATTAAAGGAGTTAGAATTTGGAGATAAATTTAGTTTGGCAATTCTCCAGTGGTGCGAAATTGTAAAACCAGATAAATCAACCAATTTCTGGCAAGTTTATTTAGCAAAATTAGCATCAGAAACAATAGGAGTAATGGGTCTTTATCAACTATTTGATAGCCCCAATGATGTGGTTTGGGTGGGGTGGTTTGGTTTACGTCCCAACTTTCGCAGATCTGGTTGGGGGTCATTGATGATGGAGCAATTAAAAAATTATGCCCTAGATTTTGAATATCAGCAACTATGGGTATTTACTGAACATGATAATTTAGCTGCTATATCTTTTTACGAAAAATCAGGTTTTGTCAAATTGGGGATAGCGGATGAGGTATGTCCGGGGAAAACACATGAGCCTTCAGATATTATTTTGAAATGTCAATTAGATAGGGCTTGCTGATAGCGGAATGGGCTAGTACCGCAAAGCGGAAGTCAAAAGTCAAAAGTCAAAAGTCAAAAGTCAAAACGAAGACAGTATAGGCTTTTTAACGATTTAGATGGTTGGTTTATTTATGCCGTGTTGTACTAGTACCGCTTTCTCGGAATTTAGAATTTAGAATGAATACAGCATAAGCTTTTCACTGATTTGGAATGGTTCATTAACTTACGCCGGATTGTACTAGGAGTCAGGAGAAAGAAAGAAGGGTTTGCTAATAAGTCCTCAAATTTACCCGGTTATGGAAGAGTGAAAATGCAAAAGGTTTCAAAATTTTGGTTGCAATGAATATGGTCCCACAAGAAATCTATTTTTTACTCTTGCTCATTCTTTCAATTTGGGAAATTTCTTGGCCATTATGACTCATATTGTTTGGAGTCACAGTGACAATTCCGAAAAAAACCGCACTTCCCACAACCAAGGATAATAAAGGACGCTTAATGAAGATAAAATCTCTGATAATCCTGGACAAAGGTCGGCTTTGACGACGTAAAGCCGAAGAGATCATCATTTGCCGCCAAATAAATGGATCACGCACATAGTGTCCACTTTGGCAAACAACTAATTTTTCTTGACAATAAGGACAAGTAAACAAACCAATATAAGATTTTATTGGCGTTGTTCTGTTATTTCTTTGGCAAATTGGGCAAGTAACATAATGATCATGAAAAGTATTTGTACTCATCTACCTCGTCCGCCTAGTCCCTTGATTCTATTTATAAGAATATCTGTATTGAATTTTACTGGAAATCTAGTATTTATGCCATAATCACTGATGGTGATTGGTAAAATACTATAATGGACTTTAAAAAAGAGATTAACCTAATGACATACTCCTTTCAATATTAACCCAAGTTGTTAGTACCGCAGGAAGGAATTATTTTTTTCTAACTATTTTGTAATTTTTGTGAATTAATTATTGATTAGGCAGTTTCTCCTTTAATAAACCAAAATAAGAAATAATAGCTAAGAAATAGATTTTTCTGGCATTTCCTCCGTTTATTAATACATTTATCAATATATAGGAATCATCAATGATATTTGAAAAATTTTAAGTAGTGTAGGGTGGGCAATGCCCACCAAAACCCTTATCCGGTGGGCATTGCTCACCCTACGTGTATCTCAAAAATCAAATATTATTCCTACAGTTCAGTTTTGCATTCTAGCTGACGACGGAAATCATCAAACCCTATATTTCCCCCACCTTCCATGCAGTTCACTCAGTTAATTAATCGTTTTCAACCCTCCCCAGAAACAGTAGTGCTGTTTTTAGCCGTGCTAATTGGCGGTAGCACGGGTATGGGTATAGTCACATTTCACTATTTAATCGAGCTAATTAACAACTTCATGTTGGAAAATCTGATGGGACAGATTGGGATCTGGGGTGCTTGGACCTTAGCGGCTGTTCCTACTCTTGGTGGCATCATTGTAGGCCTCATGCGTTGGCAAACTCAAGATTTTGGTCCAGGACTTTCATCTCTGATAGCTGTTTCTCAAGGAAAAGAAACGAAGAAACCCCTCCGACCGGTGACAAAAATGATCGCTGCGGCGGTTTCTCTCGGTAGTGGTGCATCTTTAGGTCCAGAAGGTCCAAGTGTAGAAATTGGTACTAACTTCGGAGTTTTGTTGTCTGATATATTACAAGTTTCTCAAGAACGTCAGCGGTTACTTTTGGGAGCTGGGGCTGCGGCTGGTTTAGCGGCTGGTTTTAATGCCCCCATTGCCGGAGTATTTTTTGCCTTAGAAGTAGTCATGGGTAGTACCTATTTTGCTACTTCTGCTGTCAGTGTGATATTACTTGCCGCCGTCGTCGCTGCCTTAATTGCTCAAATTGGTTTAGGTTCACAACCGGCTTTTGCTTTACCTGCTTATCAAGTTCGCAGTTACATGGAATTACCGCTTTATCTGGGTTTAGGTTTGGGTGCAAGTTTAATTTCTGTTACCTATACTGAATCAATTCGGTTAGCTAAAGCCGGCTTTGCTGGAAATTTACCAGGATTAACATTCTTAGGTAAAATTCCTCAGTCAATTCAGCCAATCTTGGGTGGTGTAATTATTGGTATAGTAGGTTGGCGCTATCCGCAAATTTTGGGTATTGGTTATGGAACTGTAGAAGCTATGCTACAGGATGAGGATTTTTCCCTCAACCTTTTATTAATATTACTGGTGTTAAAACTGCTAATAACAGCGGTAAGTTCAGGTAGTGGTTTTGTCGGTGGATTATTCGCACCAGCTATGTTTTTAGGTGCTTCCTTTGGGTCTGCTTATGCTAAATTTTTGGCTTTTATCGCACCACCCATAGGAGAATATATGGCTGCTCCTCCAGCTTATGCAATGGTAGGTATGGCAGCGGTTTTAGCAGGTAGTGTGAGAGCACCATTAACAGCAATTTTAATGTTATTTGAATTAACCCGTGATTACCGCATTGTTTTACCTTTAATGGCAGCGGTGGGTTTAAGTGTTTGGTTAGTAGAACGAATTAAACCGACTTTAGACGCTAATTCTAATCTCCAACAGATTGGCTTGCCAGAATTGAAAGATGAAAAGGTAGAAGTTTGGCAGCAAATGTTAGTAGCAGATGCTATGCACACTTACCCCAAAAAATTATCAGCAAATCTGGCAGTATTAGAGGCTGCCGTGGTAATGACACGGGGACGGATACGCAGTGCTTTAATAATTGATGATGATGCTGGCAAGCTGGTAGGAATTCTTTCTCTAGAAGATATTAAACGGACTTTGTTTATATGCCAAAACCTTCCTAATTCATCTACTGAAATTCAGGAATATTTATCTACTCAAAAACTGATCGATATTTGTACTACAGATATTCTCTATGCCAGGGATGATGAACCTTTATCTGAAGCTTTAGACCGGATGGCATTACGTGGTTTACATCAATTACCAGTGGTAGCTAAAGACAATCCTGATTTTATTCTGGGTTTGCTAGAAAGAGAACAAATTGAATTAACTTGTAACTTAACAGCAATCACTAAGGTACTACACCAATATTTACCAGTGATCCCAACCACCGAATATATAGAGGAAATTGGGAATTGGTAATTAGTCAGTATGCAGCTATCAGAGGTAAAAGTAAACCACTGACAACTGACAACTGACAAAACTAATGAATATTCTTTAAGCCGTAGCTTCTACTTCAGCACCTTCTACAGATTCTGAATCTACTTGTCGGAGTCGAATATGCTTTTTCCCTAAAGTGATGACAAACTCATCACCAGGTTCAAGATTCATCTGTTTTGTGTAAGCTGCACCGATTAGCAAGTTGCCGTTTGATTGCACACTAATTCTATAGCTGGCACTGCGTCCACCACGTCCATTCGCACTGGGAGAACTATCTAACTGAATACCCTCAGCATCAATTAGGGCATTCAAGAATTTCATCATATTGACGCGCTCTATACCATTTTTGGTAACAGTATAGTAACCACACTGTTTAGCTTTTTCGTCTTTGCTAATGGCTTCTAGCTCTTTAACTTTTTTGAGCAGTTCGTCACCAACTAGGAGTTCAATTTTTTTCTGTTTAGGCATTAACTTAGGTCGAAAATGAGTTTTTGAAGTTGTCAAGTGGATTTTATTTTAGCTGATATTGAACTAACATGAACAGTATCCTTTCGTTTTTTGATCAGCCTAGCCAAGTATATTACACTCATAGACAAAATTGTTGCACTATTATCAATTTTTTTCAAAAATTTTCAAAAATATAATTATAATGATGCTGATAGCTACTATAGATAGGAATCCGGTTTTGATTCTTCAAATTACTTCGATAGGCAGGTAAGAGACAAAGGGATTCTTTTGAAGAATCAATTAGGAGTCTTATATAGTATTCTGATTTGATTCACACTCATTACACTCTTCAGATGGGGAAGAGGCAAGAGCGATTAAAGAAAGGAAATTTTATAACCAGCAAAATATGAAACTAACGACGAGGGGACACTACAGTGTAAAAGCATTACTAGATTTGAGTTTACGTCCAAAATATGGACCTGAATCTGTTAGAGCGATCGCCAAACGTCAAGATATTCCTGCTCCTTATTTAGAAAAGCTGCTGATCGAAATGCGTCGAGCCGGATTAGTGACATCAATTCGTGGTAGCGTTGGTGGATACCAATTAGCCAAAAAACCAGCACAAATATCTATTGGACAAATTTTAGAAGCGGTTGGTGAAAATATAACTAACTTACCCCTAAACAATCCCACACCTGCTCAAACAGCAGATTGGGTAACATCCACTCTCTGGCACAGACTCAACCAAAAGCTAAAAGAAGCTTTGTACAATATTACCCTAGCAGACCTTTATTATGACGCTCGCAGTTGGCAAGCATCTCAAGGTGAAGAAGCCAATTTTGTAGTTTAGTGATAACTAACAACTGACAACCGACAAAGAAAAAATGATATCTGCTGTTTTGATTTTGGCTGCATTGTTAGATTACTTAATAGGAGATCCTTGGGGTTGGCCTCACCCCGTGCGAACTATGGGATGGGTAATTTCTCGATTGAGTAAACTAGCTCTCCAATATTGTCAAAATCCTCTTTCTCAGCGTCTGTCCGGAATTTTTCTAGGGATGATTGTGATGATTGGTAGTGGTTTAGTTGGCTGGATTATAGTTCAAAGTGCCAAGTGGATACATCCATTTTTAGGAATTGTGGTAGAAAGCATTCTTGTTGCTAGTTGTTTTGCGCTCAAGAGTTTACGAAATGCAGCTACAGAAGTTCTGCAACCTTTAATAAATGGAGAATTAGAAACAGCGAGACAGGTTTTAAGGAATTATGTGGGTAGAGATACAGCCAATCTTTCCACAGCAGAAATTTTAAGAGCAATCTTAGAAACCGTCACAGAAAATGCGACTGATGGGGTAATGGCTCCTCTTTTTTATACTATTATTGGTGCATTTATCCCTGTTATCGGCGCTGCTCCTTTGGCTTTAGCATATAAAGCTAGTAGCACTTTAGATTCAATGATCGGTTATAAAGAACTACCTTATACTTATCTTGGTTGGTTTAGTGCGCGGTGGGAAGATGGTTTTACTTGGTTACCTTGTCGGTTAACAGTGATAACTTTATCATTATTATCCTTAAAACCTGTAAATGTTTGGCGAATTTGTCGCCGCGACGCAATTAAAGATCCCAGTCCCAATTCGGGTTGGAGTGAGTGTGCTTATGCTGCGGTTTTAGGTGTACAAATGGGAGGCATAAATTGGTATCGTGGAGTAGCTAAAGATAAACCACTTTTAGGAGATGCTATTTATCCTATTACACCGGATTCTATTTATAAAGCTTTACAATTAACCCAATATGCGTTCTTACTGTGGTTAGGAATAGCAATATTTTATCAGTTGTTAGTTGTAGGGGTTTAGCAATGCTCATAGGTGTCAACTTAAGATGAAAATGCCTTATCTGTTGGCTTCCACACCCGACAGGGAATCAATTCCCTGTCTAATAGCTCAAGTCCACGCTTAGTGGACTAAGGAAGTTTCCAAAAGTTTAGTCATCTTCAGATGACTTTGGCTATTAGACTGGGAATTCATTCCCAGTCGGGTAATAGGTTTCACGTTAAGTTGACACCAATGAGCTTTTGCTTTACCCCTAACGTTACCAATTACCAATTACCAATTACCAATTACCAATTACCAATTACCAATTACCAATTACCAATTACCAATTACCAATTACCAATTACCAATTACCAATTACCAATTACCAATTACCAATTACCAATTACCA
>JANMEE010000141.1:0-16716 GCA_031376645.1 Dolichospermum sp. OTE_75_concoct_329_sub
ATTGTCGTGAGGGCAAGACTTGGATGACTTGGAAGGACAGTGGACAAGGGAGAAAAACCGGACAAAATCAGATGCTCTTGGTAACAAGAACAGTCGGTCAAAATACCATTGTGCGGATCAAATCTTCCTTGTCTACCTTCCCTCCTTGTCTTCCTAGTCCTGCCTTCACAGTTAATATTAAAAACCTACACCTGTCAGCCCCCAACCCCCTCCCCGCAAGCGATGAGGGGGCTAAGATGTACCTCATAAGAGCGGAAACCGCTGTATCCGTTAGCTTCTAGTAGTCTGTCAAGAACTAATTGACGGGTTCATTGTCTAATAGCTCAAGTCCACTTTAGTGGACTAAAGATTTTCGGGATATTTAATCATCAAAAGACAACTTTGGCTATTAGACTGGGAATTCATTCCCAGGTGGGTTTTGTCTGTGTAGACGCGATTTATAATCGCCTAATTTCCTCTAACTTGCAATTCCTTTCTATGCTGTATTAGCAACCCAATCATCATGCCAATACCAACAATAGCAGTAAAGTAAAATAACCCAATCAACCGGATATAAATTGGTGGTGTAATTCCCTCAACTTCCACTAATTGCGCTATCTTCACCGCTGGAAATTGACGTTGAGATTCAGGTAAAGAAATTGCTTCTACTTCTACCTTATGAGGTGAACCATCAAAAAATTGTTCTTGCCATATTAACTTCCCTGCTTGATTAGGAAATCCTTGATAAGCAAACACCGTTAAATTATCTTCTAAAGCAATAGTTTTAACTCGCAATCCGACATCTTTAATAGCTGCTCCTGTGATGCTATCCTTCACCTCTACCGATAAATTTGCCAATTTTCCCACAGTAGCTAGTTTATCACCTGCAATCTTTATTTCTATGCCCTGAGATTGGCTAATTGACGGGGCAATCTTCTCATTTTTAGGAGAATGTCCATCACCATGAGCTTCCGCAACTTCCGCCGTTATATTAATAAATAATAGAGTCACTATTGCCACTACAGTTAATGCACTTAACAACAACCGGACTGACTGCGGGGCAATTTCCCCTGCTTTTAATTCCTCTTGTCCACCAATTACCCAACCTCCTAATAAACCAACTGAAAATAAGATAGCTACAATTACAACAAAAAATTTGTATTTAACGGGATTTTCTCTCACATTCAAATTCAAAGTTTGCTGATAACTTGTAAAAGCATTTGCAACTAAAGGAGAAACATTGACTTGAATTTGATAATTACCGCGAATTGGTAACATTTGCTGAAATTCCAATTTACCACTAGGTGCAGCCGCCTCCATTTCTAATAACTTTGTTCCCTCAACAATAGGAAAATCTGTAGTTAATAAAGGATTACGTGGAGGTGTGGAAATCTGCAATTTAATTAAGGCATTTGTTAACAGTTTTCCACCACTGTCAACAGCTTGCAATGTGAAAGAAACCGGAGATTGTTTTCTTTCTGTAGCAGCTTCAAAGGGAAGAATTTTTTCTAAAGATGGATTTGTAGATAGTAATACTTGAGATTGAGGAGTTTGAGAAACTCCTACTAAAGAATATAAAATTGATAAACAAATACAAGCAGCACTGATAACAGCAAACAGGCGATATTTTTTCATGGTAAATATAGTAGATTACTAGTAAATGGAGTTCAGAATTTAGGTAAAAAGCCTAAAATAAAGAACTCCTGAATTTTACTTTATGATAATTTAATGGCAGGCAACACCTAAAGCGTGGTGACGCGCTGAGTGTGTTGTATTATGTGCTGGAGGATAGGTAGAAAACAACACAGTCCAAATCACCAAAGAAGATAACATCATATAAAGTGTTACCTGTACTGGCTTAGAAAGGGTAATACCCGCAGTCTTCTGTAATACTGAAGTAGGAGAAAAAGCAGTCATTTGTGAACTCCCATAAATAGTGGGGCGAATTTATCAGATTAAAGTGGATTTTTCTGCTTAGTAACAAAAAGATATTGTTAACACCAGCAGCCATTGTCAAAATCCTAGCACTTTATTCCATTTCCTAGTCTGGAAGCATCATCTGTTGTCTAATTAACGGTAAACAAATTAATATATCAGGAATAGTCCTGAAAATTATTTTTTTAAAAGTTATTGACAATAATTCCTAAGTTGTTTAATATACATAAAGCTAATTGCAAATTATTCGCAATTTAACCCATACGCGTATCCCTATTAGTCTCATGCTTGACAACTTTACACTCAGTAAAGATAAAATTTGGAGTCGTCGCCAACTGCTAAAGCTAGGATTTGCCAGTGCTGGAGTCATTGGTGTAGGGACAACCTGGCAGATGCTGAACAGCAAGAATCATACCCGTGTTAGAGTCCCACCAATGGAAATGGCAGCAGCTAATGGTGCTACTAACCCCATGCAGGTGTTACGAGATTTTGATTATGGGACAATAAAGCAGGAAAATGGGCGCACAGTCCGCGAATTTCAGTTAACTGCTGGTACTTCCACCATTCAGCTTAATAGTGCTGTCTCCTATAACATTTGGGATTTAAACGGGCGGATTCCAGGTCCTACACTCCGGGCTAAAGAAGGGGAAAGAATAAGGATACTTTTTCTCAATAATGCTGGACATTCCCATTCTCTGCATTTTCATGGCATTCACCCCGCAGAAATGGATGGCATCCGCCCTGTGAGTAATGGTAGAGCGACCATATATGAATTTGATGCCGAACCTTATGGGGTTCATTTGTATCATTGTCATGTCGCACCCGTAACTCGTCACATTGCTAAGGGTTTATATGGAATGTTTATTATTGATCCTCCTCAACCCCGTCCCCCTGCTGATGAAATAGTTTTAATCATGTCTGGTTATGACATAAATGATGATAACCACAATGAATATTACGCTTTTAATGGTGTACCCCATCATTATATGCACCATCCCATTCAGATTTACCAAAATCAGTTAATTCGTGTCTATGTTTTGAATATTATTGAATTTGACCCTGCTGTGACGTTCCACCTTCATGCTAATTTCTTCAATGTTTATCGTTCCGGTATGACAATGACTCCCAGCGAAAAAACGGATGTTTTAACAATGGGTGTAGCAGAAAGGCATATTTTAGAGTTTGCGTTTCGTTATCCAGGTAAGTATATGTTTCATCCTCACCAAGATGCAATTGCTGAAAGTGGGTGTATGGGACAGTTTGAAGTTATACCAGAAAATGATTCCAAAAACCCTGTGAAGCCAACATAAATTCTTAGTTGTCAAATCTTCAACCTATTTTTTTATTTATATATTGAGAATCTTTATCAATTATATTTAGATTTTATAGTATATAACTAGTAAGAATTGCATTTTTCTTCACTAATCAAGTTGTTTTGTAAGAGAACAAATTCCTCCCCATATGTCAATTAATTCTTCAATATCTGCGGCTAATCTACTAGGTTGTTTATCCTTATTTGCTTATATATTAACTTTGCTTCCTAGTTGTTTAAGAACAAGTTTTCCCACTTTTAAAAAAGCCAAATTTATCGCTAAGTTATTAAAATATCGTCGTCAATTAGGGATTATGGCTTTTTTAGTAGCTTTAGGTCATGTAGTTTTAATAGTAATCAAAAGAAATGTAGATTTGTTTGATTTACAGACCTATAGCATTTCTGTAGAAGGAACAGCATCATTAATTATATTTGCTTTACTTGCATTTACTTCTAATGATTGGAGTGTAAAAAAAATGAAGAAAAACTGGCGAAGATTACATCAGTTAACCTACACAGCCATATTTTTATTATTCTGGCATATTCAAGAGAAAATGTCTGAACATTGGAATTTTTTAACTCCAATAGAATTAATCTGTATGTCCATAATTACTGCTTTATTCTTGAAAAGACGTTGCTTAGAGTACCAAAAAGAATATGCTCAACAATCCCAGAAACAGATAATTTAAAAGAACATTTGGTAAATAAGTAAAAGGATTATTTATGCAAAAAATATCTACTGCTGCAAATTTCAATTTCAAAGGTTTTAGTTATAAAATGATTTGCAACTGCGAATTTTTTATATTACTAAGTCTCGCTTTCTTAGGTTTAGTGAAATTAAACTTAAATATGAATAGTCAGAGTAATGCAAATGTAATTATTCCCAATCACAAAACTATAAATATTAACGGATTACGTGTTTATTCTGTAGCTATTAGCCCAGATGGAAAAACCATAGTTAATGGTAATCTCAATAAAGATATTGATGTCTGGGATATCCACACTGGTAAAATTGTTCACCAACTTTGTGGACATGGAAATTCAGTCAATTCTGTAGCTATTAGTCCCGATAGTAAAATAGTAGCTAGTGGTAGTTGGGATCACAATATTAAGCTTTGGAATTTGCAAACAGGGAAATTAATTCGGACTTTATCTGGACATTCAGATGATGTAAAATCAGTTGCATTTAGCCCCAATGGTAAAATTTTAGCTAGTAGTAGCTGGGATAAAACTGTCAACCTCTGGAATGTAGAAACTGGTGAAATTATCCGCACTTTTCAACAAAAAGATGAAATTAGAACAGTTGCTATTAGTCCAGATGGCAAAATCTTGGCTAGTGCTGGTGAAAGTGGTAAAATCATGCTTTGGCATATTCCTACAGGAAAAATCAGAACACCTTTAGCAGCACATGAAAAACCAATTTGGTCTATAGCTTTTAGTCCTAATGGTCAATATCTTGCTAGTGGTAGTTCTGACCATACTATTAAACTCTGGAATATGCAAACTGGGGAATTATCTCAGTCTTTAATAGGACATGATAAAGCAGTCTATTCTGTAGCTTTTAGTCCTAATGGGCAAACTTTAGCTAGTGGTAGTTATGATCATACTATTAAACTATGGAATGTAGAAAATGGACAATTAATTAATACTCTGAATGGTCATAAAAAAGCGGTTTGGTCTTTAGCTTTTAGTCCTAATCAACAGCTTCTTATTAGTGGTAGTGCAGACGCAACTATTAAACTTTGGCCTTTATTAGCACCAATAACAACTATTAAATCTAGTTTTAATAGCAAATCTGATAATTTTCGTGAAGCTGTAAATGCAGCTATAAATGCAGCTAATCTTACCCAAACAGCAAAATCTTTACAGCAATGGCAACAAGTTGTTAATGCTTGGCAACAAGCGATAAAACTTATGCAAACTATTCCAGTTTCTAGTATTCATTATCCAGTTGCCCAACAAAAGATGATTGAATATCAGCATAATTTGAATTATGCTCATAAAAATGCTCTTTTGAGTCAAAAATAATACTACCAAGTGGTACGTACATAGCCAAATAATTGGGAGAAATTATGAAATTATACTCAAATCTGGATATTTTATTTGATAAAAACTCTCATTTGTGTTAAATCAAGATCAGGGTTCATGAAAAATACTATCAGGCTGCTTAAAACTATCTAATCCACCAGGAACAAAAATGATCAAATTCCGTTATCTATTCTTGTCTATCGCTGCTTGTGCCATGATTTCTCTGAGTTCTTGTACCAGCGACACACCAAAAGCAGACATTCAATCAACACCAAGTACAGCCCAAGTTGTAGAAACTAGCGCCCATAGCGGTCATGGTGGTAAAGCTAAAATTAATATCAATAACGCAATTTTATCGCAGTTAGATAAATTAGAAGCCACATTAGGAATCCCGGCTTTATCAAATAAAATTCAAGCTAATCGTCCCTACGCTAATCCAGCCGATTTAGTCAGCAAAAAAGTCATTACTCAGCCACAGTTTGACAAAATCAAAGATATGGTGACAGTTGAGGAAGTGGTCCTCACAGGTGAAGCTAAAGATATTGACTATATGACAAAATTGGGATTAATGAAAGGACATCTTTTAGTAGCTAAAGAACTATTAGATCAAAATCAACCAAAACAAGCTCAACCCCATATTGGTCATCCAGTTGAAGAGATTTATGTTGATATTGAAGAGCAACTCAATGAACGGAAAGTCAAAGAATTTAAAAGTAATTTAGTAGGGTTAACCGATTTAGTTAAATCTAATCCCAAGGATGCCAAAATAAAAACTAATTTTATCACTTCTGTGCAAGCTGTTGATAGTGCGATCGCTATTTTACCAACAGAAGAACGTAGTAAACCAGAATTTGTCCTCCAAGTAATCAACGGTTTACTAGATGCTGCTAACTCAGAATATGGTGCAGCAATTAGTAATGGCAAAATTACTGCCCCCATTGAGTATCAAGATTCTCGTGGTTTTATAGTCTATTCTCAAGAACTATATAAAGGTATTTCTAGCCAAATGGTGCAAGAACATCCTGAATCACACAAAGCCATAGATACAGCTTTGGTGGAATTGATGAAAGTTTGGCCGACTGCTATTCCCCCAGCGCAAGCAGTTAAAACTCCAGAAGATGTTACCAAGTTAGTGAAAACCATAGAGGAAAACACCCGAAAAATTCAACAAAAAACTAGCACTAAGGCACAAAGTTAGTATTTTCACACCATTGGAAGTACAGAAAAAGAAGTTTAAAATGGTTAGTAAGAGAGAAAATAGTTAAAAATTAAGAGTGAAGATAGTTGGGATTTTCAAAATCCGAAAAAAGTATAACTACTCACTTAAAATTGGTAGCTAAATCCTCTCCTGATATAATGTTGCTCAACTTAACAACTAATGCAAGAACTCGACCACCAAAAGACCATTGATATTCTCAATTCCATCATGGAATTTGAACTAGCAGGGGTAGTTCGCTACACCCATTATTCCTTGATGGTAACAGGTCCTAATCGTATACCTATTGTGGCGTTCTTCAAAGCCCAAGCCACGGAATCTTTGCTTCATGCCCAACAAGTTGGCGAAATTCTCACAGGTTTAGAAGGACATCCTACTTTGAGAATTGCTCCAATGGAAGAAACTTTTAAGCATAACGTTAAGGACATATTGCAAGAAAGTTTATCCCATGAAAAGAAAGCTTTGGATATGTACAAAACTCTTCTAGAAACCGTCAATAATGCCAGTATTTATCTAGAAGAATTCGCTCGTGGTATGATCGGACAAGAAGAGATGCACAATCTCGAACTCAAGAAAATGTTACGCGATTTTAGCTAATAGCTAATAGTAGGGGTTTAGTAATTCTCATTAGGCGACTAAAAGTCGCGGCTACACAAACAAAGTCCGCCTCCGCGGACTAACTAAAAATCAATAGCTTTAAACCCACGCAGGTGGGTTTTGCCTGTGTAGATGCGGTTTCTAACCGCCAATTTAATGTTAAGTTTACTAAACCCCTACAGAAATCAGGAGAAGCAAAAATCTACAACTAATAAATAAATAATAAATATGAATTTCAGTACCGCTCTACCTACTTTTATAATTACCCTCCGAGAAGGCGTAGAAGCCGCTTTAGTTGTGGGTATTGTTCTAGCATTATTAAAAAAAGCCAAACAATCTCAGCTTAACGCTTGGGTTTATGCTGGTGTATTTGTCGGGATTATTGTTAGTGCTTTAATCGGGATTTTATTTACGGGGATCATTAAATTCTTAGGATCTATTAATCCTCAATATACCTCTGTAGTTGAGCCAACATTAGAAGGTGTATTTAGTATTTTAGCAATAGTTATGCTCAGTTGGATGCTCATCTGGATGACAAAACAAGCCAGATTTATGAAAGCACAAGTTGAGGGAGCAGTTACCGACGCACTAGGAAAAAACTCAAATGCAGCTTGGGGAGTTTTTAGTTTAGTCTTAGTTGCCATTGTCCGCGAAGGTTTTGAAACTGTTTTATTTGTTGCTGCCAACTTTCAACAAGGTTTGTTACCCACTTTAGGCGCTCTTGGTGGTTTAGCAGCGTCCGCAGCAATTGGTGTTTTATTATTTAAATGGGGCGTGAAAATTAATATTCGCCAATTCTTCCAATTTATGGGCGTTTTATTAATATTAATTGTTTCCGGGTTAGTGGTTTCTGGTTTACAACATTTTGATGAAGCTACAGCTAATTTGGCTTTGAGTAGTCGTTCTTCAGAAAATCTTTGTTTTTATTATGAACACTTTACCAGAATTCACTCTTGTATTTTAGGTCCAATAGTTTGGAATACTGAAAAAATCTTATCTGATGAACAGTTTCCCGGCATCATTCTCAAATCATTATTTGGTTATAGAGACAAAATTTATATTGTTCAAGCTGTAGGATATTTCGTATTTCTTATCAGTATTGGTAGTCTATATTTCCGCAGCATTGCAGGTGGAAATAATCAAAGTAGCAAAAATAAAGTCATGACTACTACCGCAGGTCGGAATTAGAAATTAAACTCTATAGCAATACTATCCAGGGCGCAGGCCCTGCGCCCCTACAGGCTTGGCGATTTACTGACTGTATCTCACAAAGAGTGCATACCGCTATAAAATATAACTAGATTGGAGGTTAATACAAATGACACAAGAATTAATCAACCTCAGAGATAGTATTTTACAAGGACGTTACGCAGATGCCTTAGCAATTGTAGATGACTTAGAAGGAATGAGTAAAAAGGCGATTATCCGGCAAATTAGATCTTTCCTCAAAATTCTCTTAATACATTTAATTAAGAATCAAATAGAACAGCGATTCACAAATTCTTGGATTGCTTCTATTCGGAATAGTATCCGGGAAATTCAAGATGTGAATCTTAAAGAGAATAAAAAATCCTATTACATCAATCAAGATGAATGGGAAAATTTCATCGAAGAGGAAGTTATAGAAGATGCCATAGCTGATGCCAGCTTAGAAGTGATGAATGGCAAATATAATCAAATTCAATTAGCTGACATCATAGATAGAACCGATTTAATGCAGACAACTTTAAAGTTGTTAACCCTAACTTACATCTATTTACCAAAAGAGTTACCCGCAATTATTACAGAACAATTAACTCACCTCCCTGGTGGTGAAGATTAGCAAGCAGGGAAAAAGTAAAATTCTTCCTGCTCCCTGTTTCCTCTACTTCAACACCTGAAAAGTCGAACTAATTACAGGCCCTGATATTTCAGAAAGAGGTGAGACTGCCTTAGGGTGCATGGGAGTAGTATTGCTCAATACCGCTATCAGTTGCAATAAAAATGTAATAAAGGCCGCTTGTATAAGTTTTTCTAGCATAATACCCCTCACTTTATTTATATGGATGGGACTTCCATACGAAATTGTTATTCTAAATACACTTTGTGTTATTGATTTATCGGATTCGGTGAATATAATTTGAGAATAGCTCAGAAATCTGTGAAAAAATGTGATCTATATCTCTCTTTATATGTACCTAAGAACCTAGACGTTTTATTTTCTGAAAAAGTGTCCTAAAAATCCAAATTTATTTTTAAATCCCTGGAAATATCCCATTGTTTTACTCCAAGCACTCTATTATTAATAACCGTAAAAATACTGATATTTAGGTAAAATATATTTTTCAACCTAGCTTCTGCGTCCTCTCTTTATTCTGTTTGTTTCAATGTTAATTGGCAATTTCAACACAATTAGCCGTTGTCACCGATAGAATAAATGAAAAATAGCTAAAAACACACTAAATGATTCCTATCGTTATTGAACAATCCGGCCGAGGCGAACGCGCTTTTGATATCTATTCACGGCTGTTGCGTGAGCGGATTATTTTTTTGGGAGAACAGGTTGATAGCAATCTAGCTAACTTGATTGTTGCTCAACTGCTATTTTTAGATTCTGAGGACGCGGAGAAGGACATATATATGTACATTAATTCTCCTGGTGGTTCGGTAACAGCGGGAATGGGTATTTTTGACACCATGAAGCACATCCGCCCCGATGTCTGTACAATTTGTACTGGATTGGCGGCAAGTATGGGAGCTTTTCTCCTCAGTGCTGGGACAAAGGGTAAGCGCATGAGTTTACCCCATTCACGGATTATGATTCACCAACCTCTCGGTGGCGCTCAAGGACAAGCAACTGATATTGCAATTCAAGCCCGGGAAATTTTGTATCACAAACAGCGGCTGAATGAATTTCTTGCTGAACACACTGGTCAACCATTCGAGCGGATTTCTGAGGATACGGAACGTGATTTCTTTATGTCTCCAGCCGAAGCCAGAGAATATGGCTTGATTGACCAAGTAATTGACCGTCATGCCGCAGGTAGTCGTCCTATGGCTCTAGTTTAGTTATTAGTTATTAGTCATTAGTCATTGGTCATTGGTCATTGGTCATTGGTCATTGGTCATTGGTCATTGGTCATTGGTCATTGGTCATTGGTCATTGAAGAACAGATAACTTATACTCAGCACGGTTAAAACATCGAGTTTCAGAGGCTTATGAAAAAGCTAGATATGTAGGGGTTTAGCACTGCTAAACCCCTACTATTGAATCAAATGATTAAACCGTTTGGAGTATAACTAATGACCAATAACTAATGACTAATCTAAAATCCCGCAATTGGATCTGGTTGAGATTTGAGATAAGTGAGAAAATTCCGTAATTCTTCTTCACTGAGTAAAGAACGTCCTCTTTTACTATAGGTTTTGACTAGGTAATCTTTTCCTTGTTCTGGTGTCCAGCCTAAGCGCTCAATTTCTATATCTGTTTGGGCAATGACATCAGATAAATTTACTGGTTCATTATGTCTTTTCTTTTTACCGACGGCTGACTGGACACCAGCATCCTCATAAGGTGTATAACTTCGAGGGGTAAACGGTGTGACATTACTAGAAGGGACTTCTAATAAGGGTGGATACTCTGGTTCTTGCTGAGAAAATATTTCTGGTTGTGTAACTTGAGTATCAATTTGCTCTTCTGGTAACGTTGGTGTGTATATCTGTTTATCGCTGACAGGAGGAACAGGTTTTGATTCCTGTGGTAACGTTGGTGTGTATATCTGTGTATCGCTGACAGGAGGGACAGGTTTTGATTCCTGTAGACTAGGTTTTATTGGTGGTGGAGCAACCGATGGTAAAGTGGATTTTGTGACTTCTTCTGGTAGATTCTTGATCCCCAAAATCGTCAAAGCTCGATTTCTGGCTTGGTCTTCTGCTGCTTCTACTGTTTCTGCTCCTGCGATCCCCGTTGCCCGGGTGATACCTTCCAATTGAATACTCACACGGACGATATATTTCCCTTGAAAAATTTCTATTAATTCTGAAATAATACTGCCGTTGGGGTACAAGTTCTGGAATTGCTCCAACATAATACTTTCAACCATTTTTATTTAAATTCTCGTAATGATGTAAGTTGCTAGTACCGCAAGGCGGAATTAAGAATTAAGAATTTAGAATGAATACAGCATAAGCCTTTTGTCAGATTCAAAATGGTTCATTAACTTACGCCGCAGTGTACTAGTTAGGGAAAATGCAAGCAACTGACAATTGACAACTAAGCACTCAAGATTAAGTATTAAACTTGTCCTGATACTAGCAGTTGCTTGGAAAAAATTTTCGTCTTCCTTTAAATGCTATACTAATTAACCAATTAGATGTCTAGAAGTATTTTTAAAGAAGTGCGCTCTAAATCTACAATGATAAAGATAAGGTTCGCCCTCATGGCCTGTGTTTTACTGCTTACCTAATTGTTACCGATTCTACATTATGGGAGAATTGGGTTTTTCGGCAGTTTCTCCTAGTTAAAACTTGGATGCTGATAGCGTCAGTAACCCAGCCCTAAAAGGACTGAGCTTCCCGCATACCACGAGATGTTGTGAAATTACCTTGGTTTAACGCCACGCTAACGCGAAGGTTCTAAACAACCAAACACCTGTAGTTAGGTCTGTATATAGTTTTTGGGTGGTATAAAGAGTTCTTCAAACCAAGTCTCTCATTCACCCCTAATCTAAATTACCTAATAGTTAATCGTTGAGTATCAGGAAGGAGTGCATGGTGAGAATTGTTTAGAGTGAGCCTTGGGTCACGCAAGCAAACGCTGAGATTGTCGTGCAGTGAGAAGTCGGAGTAGGGGCTTCCTCCCACTGCTACTGTACAGTACAGTGACCGCAACTATGGCTAAGTCCAAGTGGGTTTATCAGTAGCCTTGCCTTTTCTAAGAAACACTACGCAAAGGCGAAATTCCTACAGCAGTAAGTGTCTGTAGGCTGTGAGGGGATACAGTCAGTAACCCAGCCCTAAAGGGACTGAGCTTCCCGCATACCGCGAGGTCTTGTGAAGAACCAGATTCAACAAAAAATGATGTTTTGACCAAAGGTCGGTTCACTGCATGGAATTTTCAATCGCTACACTTCTTGCCAATTTTACAGATGATAAATTGGTGGCTCGTAAAGTTCTAGAAAAGAAACTGGGTTGTGAGGATGAAGAAAGTCTAGAAAAACTGCAAATTACTTTGGATGTACTGGAGAAAATTGGGCTTTTGGCGAAGGAACGGGGGAAATACCGCCGTATCACCGAAGAGGGCTTGATTGAGGCTAAACTCCGCTGTTCTAGTAAGGGCTTTTGTTTTGCGATTCAAGATAGTGAAGGCTCAGAGGATATTTACATCCGCGAAAGTCATTTGAGTAATGCCTGGAATGGCGATCGCGTTTTAGTCAGAGTCCTCAAGGAAGGTAGTCGGCGGCGATCGCCAGAGGGTGAAGTCAAGTTGATTATGGAGCGGTCTAATCACACCTTACTCGCCAGAATTAAGCAGGTAGAGGGAGGTTTTCGGGCTGTTCCCTTAGATGACAGATTGCTGTTTGAACTGAAACTACAACTCAACAGTATGAAGTTGGAAGAAGCCATTGATCACTTGGCTCATATAGAAATCCTCCGTTATCCCCTAGCACAATATCCCCCCTTGGGTCGAGTGGTGCAAATTCTAGGCAGTGATGCTGAAGCCGCAGCGGATATAGATTTGGTAACTTGTAAACATGATTTATCCCGCACTTTTCCCGATTCTATCCTTGATGCAGCGGCAAAGTTACCCAAGAGACTCCTGAAGGCCGACCTGAAAAATCGTCTAAATTTACGTGATGTTTTTACCTTCACTATTAAGAGTGTTAACAGTGATGAGTCCGTAGTAGAAAATGCCTTTAGCGTCGAAAAAGCCACCGCTGATCATTGGCAATTACTATTTCATATTACGGATGTTGCCCACTATATCCAACCAGATGAAGCTCTAGATCGGGAAGCACTCAAGCGCGGTAAATCAGTGTATCTGGGAGAATTATTACTGCCGATGTTGCCAGCAGTGGTAACAGAACGTTGTTCTTTAGTCCCTGGGAGCGATCGCTTGGCTCTCTCTTTTGTCATTACCATTAACCCTCAATCAGGAGAAGTGGTGGAATGGGAAATTCAACCTAGTGTTATTAATGTAGATGTAGCCGTCAGTCAAGTAGAAACAGAAGCAATCCTTGCCGATGAGAGCACCAAAGTAGCTGCTGCGGTACAAGAAAAATTACAAGATTTGCAGACTTTGGCTATTGCTGTTAAACAGGTACGTCTACAGCGGGGCAGCTTACGGTTGAATCTTCCACCTAGCCATAACCCTTACTATGATGAAGGATCAATGGGATCTGTGGTGGTTAGTGACTTACCTGGGCGATCGCTGATCACGGAGTTGGTAATATTAGTTAATCAACTCATGGCTAATCACCTCAGCGCCTTGGGAGTTCCCTGTTTATGGCGAGTTCAAGGCACACCTGATCCCGAAGATGTTCAGGAAATGCTCAAACTGGCCGTTAATTTAGGTGTGGAATTAGGACTAGATCCAGAATTAGAGATCCAACCCCTGGATTATCAACATTTAACAGGGGCTTTTGCCGATTCTCCATCAGAACAAGTTCTCACCTATTTACTACAGGACACTCTTAAGCCTTCTGTCTACAGCACCACTAAAAGTTCTCACTTTGGACTGGCTCTGTCGCAATATGTCCACATCACCGCCCCCTTACGTCGTTATCCAGATATCCTCTTGCAACGGGTGTATCAGAACTTAATAGAACATGGGCGCGATCGTCGGAATACCCGCGTCAAAGATCGGATTAACCTCCGTCATTCCAATTGTCATGAAGAAATCAATTGGAACGTTCTCCCCCCAGAACTCCACCAAGAAATCCAAAGTGAATTAACCAGAGTGCTAGTCCAAATTAACGACCGGGAAAAAGAAGTTCAAGAAGCTGAAGCCGATTTAGCCGGACTCCAAAAAGCCTCCTTGATGAAACAACGCATTGGCGAAGTATTTCCAGGGGTAATTACTGGTGTTCAGTCCTACGGTTTCTTTGTAGAAATTGAAGTTCCCATAGAATCCCCCACAGAAGGCAATCTAGCTAATACCTTACGTGTAGAAGGACTAGTCCACGTTAGTTCCCTCAAAGATGATTGGTATGAATATCGGGCCAGACAACAGGCTTTATTTGGGCGGAAAAATCGGGCTTCCTACCGACTGGGCGATAGCTGTATGGTGCAAGTCAAGAGTGTTGATTATTACCGTCAACAAATTGATCTTGTTACCGTTGGTGCTGATGGTTTACCCAAAAGCACGAGCGCGACTAGTAGCAATGAGGAGACAGAAGACATTTATTCACCCAATAAAACCGATAGCTTGCGTGGCGTATCTCTTCGGGAGTCGGAGGCATCAGCCACATCTTTTGACCGAGAACCATATCATGAAGAATAGACATCTCCACAAAAGAATGTAGAGACGTTCCATGGAACGTCTCTACAAGGGTTACAGGAAACACACATTTAATTTTCACTCCTATGTCTAATAGTCCTTTGTCAGTAGTTCGTTGCTGTAAACCACTGACTACTGACCACTGACCGGGAATTTTAGATTTTAGATTTTAGATTTTAGATTTTAGATTTTAGATTAAAAAAATTTGGTTCAAGCCCCGTCCTTCAAGACGGAAAAATTCTCAATTCAAAATCCAAAATTTTCTTTTCTCTACACTTGTTTGGTGGAGTCAATCTAAAATCCAAAATACTCGCTGCGCTGCGTACGCTTCGCTAACGTAAATCCGAAATCGAGTGACCACTGACTAATGACTAATAACAACAAACCTTTAATCCTGGGCGTAACAGGTGCATCCGGTCTAATTTACGCAGTTCGCGCCCTTAAATTTCTCTTGGCAGCAGAATATCAAATTGAACTGGTGGCATCTAAATCAACTTACACGGTTTGGCAAGCAGAACAGGAAATCCGAATGCCAGGAGAACCAGATAAACAAGAGCAATTTTGGCGAGAACAAGCGGGAGTTCTTTCCCAAGGTAAACTCCGCTGTCATCCTTGGAGTGATGTTGGCGCTGGTATTGCCAGCGGTTCTTTCCGCACACTGGGGATGATCATTATCCCTTGTAGTATGAGTACAGTTGCTAAACTCGCTGGGGGGCTGAGTTCCGACTTACTAGAAAGAGCCGCAGATGTGCAAATTAAAGAAGGGCGTAAACTGGTAATTGTCCCCAGAGAAACCCCTTTTAGTTTAATTCACCTGCGGAATTTAACGACCCTAGCAGAAACTGGCGTGAGAATTGTTCCCGCGATTCCTGCCTGGTATCACAACCCTCAAACCATTGAGAATTTAGTTGATTTTGTTGTTGCTCGCGCTCTGGATCAACTGGATATTGACTGTATACCAATTGAACGATGGCAAGGTCATCTTTGAGAAATTAAAAATTAGCAATTAAACATTAAAAATGGAATAACTAAGTCTTTAATTGTTAATTGTTAATTTTAGTAATAAGCTCATTAGCGGATTTGTTTGACCAACCCTCAACTATTAAAAGTTTCTCTAAAGTTGATTCATCCAACAAAGAATTTTCTAGATGTCCCCGAATGATAAACTCAAAAAATGTTACAGTTTAACTTCCTACTTTGATCGTAATTTTTCTCTTTCAGCTAGTCTTTCTTCACTATTCATTTGTAACAACTTTATGGTTGTAAGTCCTTCAGCCGTTAAACCAACCAGTACCACTTCTGAAAAGGTAAAACGAAAAACCCATTCTTGATGACGAGGATTAAATAAAAAGCTAAAATCCCCTGTTTCTGGGTCAAATTGGTAAATTTGTGTTATGATTGAGTTGTCAGTACAAGACATAAAAACCTACCGGGGGACTCTTGGAAAGTATACGCCTGTCAGATATGATTTCGCCCTTTTGGGCAAACGAAATCAGGGCAGGAACCCAATATTAAGGAGCCCTGCCTGAAACTGGGATAACTGAGGGATATAGACTGAAACTCTCTATAGAATCTGCGTCTCTTTAGAGCGCATAGTGTCAACTTTGTTTAACTGCAACCTGCTGTAATTAAGTATTTTTGGTTCAATTTCGGAAATTTTTGATGGCAATGCACCTCATCATCCTCAAGGTGCGATTGCTCAAGCTTGGTCTATTGCTAAAGTTATGCGTCATAGAAGCAGGGAACATCGGAACAGTTTTTCCTATTTCGGTGTTCGGTGAACTAGGAGTAAGAGACCCCGACTTCTATCAGTGGAGTGTTTCAGGTGGGGTCTAAATCCCCCTTTTGTGTTACTCCCTATTTCCTGTTCCCTATTCCCTGTTCCCTATTCTCTCTTTATATTGAGACAACAGAGAAATAGAAACTGAAGATATCATTAATTCCCCTGTTGAACTTATCGTCTTGAGAAGTTATTATGTATGAGAATAAGATGCGTCTCGGGATCATTCTAAAAAGTAGTAATACGGATTGGATGTGAACCAAACCACCCTAATCGTAGTCATTCGCGTCAGCGAATCGAGTCGAAGGGTAAACGTTATTTAAGTCATGACACCTTGGGATTCGCTAGTCCCATGCTCTGTCTGTACTGATTAAACATTCCGAAAGGAAAGT
>JANMEE010000144.1:0-4321 GCA_031376645.1 Dolichospermum sp. OTE_75_concoct_329_sub
GAGAACCTATCTGCAAGTTTTTTTAAAGTATAAGAAACAATAATTTTATCGCCATTTGCTAAGAAAATATGGGTATAATTAATGTCTGCATGTAAAAGTATTACTTCTGCGGGGTCTAATTTTTTTCTTCCTCCGACAGCAATAAGGTCGATTTTTTGAATTATTTCGTCATTCATGGTTTATGTTTTTTATAGATTCATGTGAAAATTTTAAAAATTGCAAGAATTTCAGCTAAGAAAAATAATGGAATTTATTTATATTTTTCAAGAATAGGTGTTTTGAAATCTCATTTAATTAAATTTTAGGCAAATGAAGTGATTCTTGAGTTTTTTTACTGAGTGGTAAAATTTCAAGAATTTAATTGAAATTGTTTTTTTGAAAAAAAACCCTTCAAATCTTAACAAAATGAAGGGTTTTTGAATTTCGCTCGCTTTGCGTTCCGATTCGCTCAGTTATTGGTGTCTGAGTGTAGCCGAGGACTAATTACTACAACCACCAATTTCAGCTTTGAAACTTGAGCCTGGGTGAGATACTACCCTAAAGCCCGGAGTCAAATTAATGGCATTTCCTGCTTTATACTGAATGATAGATGCTCCAGTAATATTGTTTCTTGCATTAATTGTTTCTATTGCTTGTTTGTTGGCAGTTCCAACAGGATAATCATTTGTTGGACTAACCAAATTCAGCACCACAGGATGTACTGTCAAAGCAGCACCATTGATATTTCCAGCAGCAGCAGGGTCGGTCGAAACTACTTTTATTCTGTAATTTTCACCACCTATTGCCATAATCGGAATAGTACAAAGCACATTTCCTGCGGCGGCAGCCGTTCCAATGATTTGAGCATTTACAAAACTTCCACTCGCATCAGAAAGCAAAATATTGAATTGATTGCCACCTCCAAAAGTACCTGTTGTGGTGAAACTAACATTTACATTTGCTCCTGCACAAAATGCTGTTCCAGTTAAAGTCGGAACTGAAATCGTTGGAGGAGTTGCTACGATTGTAAATGATGTAACGACAGGTCCATAAGTAGTTCCGCCAGCACGATTATCTTGAGCATAGCCAGTAACAGTCATTGAGTAAGTTCCTGGAGCTAAAACCTGTCCATAGATATTTGTTCCAAAATTATCAAAAAGAGCATAAGGTTCTACATTTTGTAGGATAGTCCAGTTTAAACCTGGTCCAGTGATTGTCATATCTACACTTTCGACAGGTATTGTATTACAAATAGGCTTGACAATAACCGAAGTTCCAGTTGGTCTTTGGGCAATGTTCATACCGTTTGTCATAGGAAATAATGCCTGAGAAGGATTTCCTCCTTGTACATAGGTATAGCTCAAGATTTGAACACAAGGGTCAATGCCAGAAACAACAACATTGGTAGTGGCAGTTGCCGTGCAGCCAACATTCGAAACAGTTACAGTATAAATTCCTGCAAGGGACAACTGAGCATTAGGAATGCTTGGATTTACAATTGTACTTGAGAAACTATTTGGTCCAGACCAGCTATATGCACTTCCTGAAGAAGCACTCAGAGAAATTGTTTGACCAAATAAATATGGTCCAGTATTGCTTGCTGTTGGTAAAGGCACAATAGTTACAGATGTTGTTGCCGTTGCCGAACATCCAGAGGTTGAATTTGATGCTGTAACTGTATAAACGGTAGTCGTTGATGGACTAACCATGACTGTTGCCCCACTCAAAGCACCTGGATTCCAGACATAAGAATTTGCTACACAAGTCGTACTTAATTGCCCACGAATCTCTCCACCTGGGAAAGTGGAGTTATGAATATTGACATAATAAAGACCAGCCAATAAATCAGTTGCTTGACCCGCAGTGAGCGTTCCTGAATAAGCAAATGAGCCAGATATTGCAGCAGGGACACCTGAGAAACCAATTACAACCCCTCCATTTACACCAACAGCTGCTTTATGAATATGCGATGCGGTAGCGTTGGCAGCTAATCCATTGAAGGCAACCATTAAGTCTAATTGATTTGTGGTTGTATTAAATGTTCCTATCACATTACCTGTTGCAGACGAAGCATTTGCTGGTACTTCCGAAGCCCCATTTAATGTAGTTGTTACAGAAAGTAAATTGCAAGTAGCTGATAATGAGGTAGTTGCCCCTGCACAAATTGTTTGATTAGCATTTGCACTCACTATTGGCGTTGCATTGATTTGCAATAAAAAAGGCGTTGAACTTGTCAAACTTGTACAGCCATTGACAGTACAAGTTGCAGTTATTGAGTAAGTTCCAATTGCCGAAAGTGTCAAACTTGTGCCTGTGGTAGCATTCGACCAAGTAACAGTTCCTGCACATTCACTTGCTGTTAGGTTTATGGTTGATGGAGAACAGACAACCAATGGCGTTGTTGCACCAACTGTAGGAGCAGCAGGATTTGAAATAGTTACATTAGCAGGAACTCTAATTGACTCGCAAGCTACCGCACTTCCAATGGTATAAGAAATAGTAATTTGCCCATCACCAGCTTGAATATTAGTAGTTACAACGCCAGCAGTAACGCCACCTGTAAACGAAGTACCACCAGCACCACCGCCACCAGCACCTTTGTCGTTTCCAGAGCAGCCAGTAGTTCCAGCCGAACCACCGCCACCGCCGCCGCCGCCAGTGTAACCACCGCCGCCACCGCCGCCGCCAGGAATACTTCCAAATGAGAAGCAACAGCAAGTTTGTCCAGCACCACCAGAGCCACCAAGTCCAGTTGCTAATCCTGTACCACCGGGTGCCCCAAGGAAACCACCACAACCAATACCCGCAGGTCCTGCATTAAAGCCAATTGCACCAGCACCACCACCAGCGACACCGCCAGGAGTTGGAGCATTAGTACCGTTATTTCCATTGCCATCACCATTTCCACCATTACCACCAGTTACGGTATTAGTTTCGCAACCAGCACGACCGCCACCGCCGCCGCCGCCAGCTACTAAAATTCTATCAGTATTAGCATTTCCGGGGAAGCGAACATCACTTGCACCACCTCCACCACCACTATTTTGATTTCCACCAGTACCACCACCATTAAATCCAGCAGCTGGAGTTGCACCCGTGCCACCTACAAAAATATTAAGGATTTGACCTGGAGTTACAGCTAATGTACCAGTAGCTCTTGAGCCTTTACCACCAGCACCACCAGTTGCAGCATTTCCACCAGCAGCACCCGAACCACCACCAGCACCTAATGCTTCGATAGTGATAGAAGTTACACCTGCAGGTACAGTAAATGTCTGCATTGCTCCGGTATAAATAAATACGTCGCTTGTAGGTGTTGCATTTCCAAATATTTGACATGCTGCGAAATAAGTGGTTGCGTTAATAAGCGGAGGAGTAACAAAAGGGTTTGCTGTACTTAACATACTTCCGCCAGTGAGAGCATCAAACCAAGCTAAAGTTCCAGCAGGACAAGTTGCTGATAATGAGGCAGTTGCACCGCTACAAATCGTAGGGTTCGTAACACCTGTTGGAGAATTAACTGTATTAACAATTACTTCAACTCTATTTGATGAACAGCCGATTGTAGCAGGGCCAGAACTATAAGAAATAGTAATTTGTCCATTACCAGCTTGAATATTAGTAGTAACCACACCAGCAGTAACCCCACCAGTAAATGAAGTTCCACCAGCACCACCGCCACCAGCACCTTTGTCGTTTCCAGAGCAACCAGTAGTTCCAGCTGAACCACCACCACCACCGCCGCCGCCAGTGTAGCCACCGCCACCACCGCCGCCGCCAGGAATACTTGGTGCTCCGAAGCAACAGCATGATTGTCCAGCACCACCAGCACCACCAAGTCCAGTTGCTAATCCAGGGCTACCTGTTAGCCCAAGGAAACCACCACAACCAACACCAGCAGAACCAGCATTAAAGCCAATCGCACCAGCACCACCACCAGCAACACCACCAGGAGTTGGAGCATTAGTGCCGTTAAATCCGTTGCCATCACCATTTCCACCATTACCACCAGTTACAGTATTAGTTTCGCAACCAGCACGACCGCCACCGCCGCCGCCACCAGCTACTAAAATTCTATCAGTATTGGCACTGCCTGGGAAGCGAACATCGCTTGCACCACCTCCACCACCACTATTTTGATTTCCACCAGTACCACCACCATTAAAGCCAGCATCTGGAGTTGCACCAGTACCACCTACAAAAATATTAAGGATTTGACCTGGAGTTACAGCTAATGTACCATTAGCTCTTGAGCCTTTACCACCAGCACCACCAGTTGCAGCATTTCCACCAGCAGCACCCGAACCACCACCAGCACCTAATGCTTCGATAGTGATAGAAG
>JANMEE010000159.1:0-29042 GCA_031376645.1 Dolichospermum sp. OTE_75_concoct_329_sub
TGTGGGGTGGGCATCTTGCCTGCCCATATTATATTTATTATACCTACCTACTTGGTCAAGTAATCTTTTATTTGTCAATTATCTAGATCACTTTCGAGAATAGATGCTAAAACTTGTTTGGTATTAGTTTTAAATTCTGTGACATTGACACGATTCAAAAACCAAATTGATACCAACATTCCCACCGCTTCTAATCCAAATACCAACCCATAAGCTAATACTAAATTATCGGGTAATAACTTGCGTCCCAAATCTAAAACACTACCACCAATTACAGTTGCAAATCCTCTAGAGAGAGACTGAGCAAGTCCCCAAGCACCAATAAATGTCCCTGCGGCTTCAGCAATTGTTAAGTCTAACATTAAAGTAACTGCTGCGGTAGTAACAAAACCAGTCGCTAAACCAAATAAAACTAAAGTTAATTTCAGTACAGATGGATTTGCAGAAAAACCGGAAAACCCGATTAATAAAGCAGCAAATGCGACTAAAATACAACCTAATTTGATAGTTCGCGCTTTACCCAAACGGGGGACAATGAAAAAACCTGTAATCCCATAGGAAATTAATATCCCTGTACCGTAAAAAACGTTGAGTTTGGTACTTTCTGCTAGGGGCATTTTAAATACTTCCCCTGCATAAGGTTCTAATATCGGATCTTGCATAAACAAGCTAATAGTCATCACTAATAAAAAAGTGAAAAACAATCCTGTTTGCGGACTAGCTGTTAAGATTTTCCAAGCACCTTTTAAGGTAATACTATCTTCTCTGTTTCCTCTATTAGCACGGTTGAAGAAACGGGAATATTTTTTTTCTACCCCCACAGTTGCGACAATTGCTAAACAAAAAACTATGCCGGGAACAATCACAAATAGACGATTAATTGCCGCTTGTAAAGTTTCTATGGGGGCGTTTGTGGTTAATTGCTTCAATAAGCTAGAACTAATAATTGCTCCCACGATAATTCCTACCATTAACATTGACCAAACAATGCCAACAACTTGGGAACGGTTGTCTTCTTCGGAGATATCAACTAATAAAGCGGCAAAATTTGTACCACTAGCACAAATGGCCAGTCCATAAACTGCGAAAACTAAACTGAGAACTGCTGTCCAACCGATTGTTTGGGTAGTCCATACCCACGTATCACCAATATTAACGGCATTTAACTGCCACATTACTTGTACCGCTAAAAAGGCTGCGATCGCAAATATTCCTGCTCCTATCCAAACGTAAGCCGTGCGATGATAACCTAATAACGGTTTAGCATCGGACATTTGCCCAAATAAAATCCTTGTGGGGGCGATAAAATAAGGTATTGCTAATACTAAGCTGCCTATAGTTGCCGGAATTGCGATTTCCTGAATCATGACTCGGTTAAGTACCCCCAGAGTCAAGATAGCCATCATACTTAACCCCATTTGAAACAATCCCAGCCGAAACATGGTCAAAATATTGACCTTGGGGATAGATAAGGATTGATTTGGGGTGTCAAATGTATCATCCATTGTCATAGCTGCTTCTTTGTATTGTTTACCAGATACAGAAATCAAATATGAGTCCTATGTTATCTCAATTAAATGGTAAATTAATTTTGGCAATCCTGACATTTAATTTTAAGTAGAATACAATTCTCACCATGAATGATTCATCAATTACCATTACTAAGTTATTAGATTCTGATTTGGAAGAACTGAGAAAAATCAGTCAAGAAATTTGGTATAACCACTATTCTTCAATTCTCAGCCATGCACAAATCGAGTATATGCTAACTAAAATGTATGGAACAGGAATAATTGAAGATGAAATTTATAATAGAGGGATATTTTATGATCAAGTTTTGCATAATTCTAAATTAGTTGGTTATTTATCTTACAGTTCAGAAATAATGGATAATATTAGTTATTTAAAATTACATAAATGTTATTTGTTGTCATCTTTGCATGGTTTTGGCTATGGTCAAAAAATGTTATTTCATATTTATCAAAAAGCGCAAGCAATGAACTTGAAACAAATAATTTTGAATGTTAATAAAAGGAATGAAAAAGGAATTAAAGCTTATTCTCGATTTGGTTTTAAAATTATTGATAGTCAGGTAATAGATTTTGGTAGTGGCTTTGTTTTGGATGATTATATCATGGGTTATGAACTTTAACAGAGAGGAAACCAATTCTTGTTACTTTTACAACTATTAAACGCACTGTCTATCCTCATGCACTAAATCATCTATAAATGATTCACGTTCATCTTCAGACATAGTATCCCAACTTAAACCACGTCCAGTACATAAGTTATGTAGTTGAGTTTCAGCATACTCCATGCGAGACTCACGCCCATTTCCGCTTTCCTTAGCTAGTTCTAACAAAACTACCCGTTTACTTTCTGGTGGTAGCTGTTTGACTAATTCAATAATTTGTGATTCACTCAATGTTAATATTGGCATGATAATTACCTCCATTTCTATTTTACATAACTTAGCAGAGTACAATCATGTGATGACTTATTAACATCTATATTAATGTCAGAATCAGGATTTAAAAAGAGGTAAATCAAAATCATCAGTCATTGTTACTTGTCCCTTAGCACTACCAAATTTAGGACAAATTTTAACTGGTAATACAGGAATTAACTTCACCACAGGTTGATTATCCTTCATGATGATAATTTCATCACCACTAAGTGCTGCTTCAATTAAATCAGATAGGTGTTGAGATGCTTCATTAACAGTAATTTGTTGTATAATTACCACCTGAGAATAAAAAAATAACCTCGTATCACTATCCTAACTTTGAATTATAGATTAAGTTAGAGAAAACCAATTTAACCAAGCTTCCCAATTTTTCACAATTTGATTAAATTATGGATAATTGTTATTAATTACTAACAGAATACTCAACTGAACAAGGGTTGTCTATACGTTTAGAAGCATCTATGATTTCAATTCCTATAATATTTCCAGCTTCGTCATAATCTAAAATCATTCCTGGTTTTTCTTCATCACTTTCTTCAATTTGTACATCACTGAAGATAATTCTTAAAACGTCAACTTCTGGGTCGTAGGTAATTTTCATGATTCACTCCAGTATTTCTCAATTTTGCTAGTTCTGTAAACAGTGATTACAACTTTAGGGTCAACATCATCTGCGATAATAATACGTAGTAAAAATATTTTACTGTTACCAAATTCAACTTTGGATTGATATACTTTCCGTCCTTCTCTTTCGAGTAAAATTTGTTGGGGATTTTCTAAAACAGATTCAACTTGAGAAAGAGTAATCTTTCGTCTTTGCATTTCTGTTTGTGCGTGACGAGAAATTGTATATTCCATTTCAAATCTATATTAATGTGAAAATCAGGATTTAAAAAGAGGTGCATCAAAATCATCAGACATTTTGATCATTCCCTTAGCACTACCAAATTTAGGACGAATTTTAACTGGTAATACAGGAATTAACTTCACCACAGGTTGATTATCTTTCATGATGATAATTTCATCACCACCAAGTGCTGCTTCAATTAAATCAGACAAGTGTTGAGATGCTTCATCAAGAGTAATTTGTTGCATAATTACCACCTTTAGCTTTTTGTATGTGCGACTCAACCGACAATTCTATTCTCTATCAAAAACCAAAAAAAGAGAGATAGAAAACTCTACCTCTCTTTTTAATTGATCAAATTACTATGAGCTAATTAGCTCTTAGTATCTGCTGGGTTTGTGAACAAGGAAGCTCATAACTTGACACTGCTTGATGTTGTCAAAACCAACAACACGAATATAGCAGTTGCTATACTGAGAACGGCAACCTTGAACTTCGCTTAATACTTCTTGAGTAGTTTTAGCACCGAACAAAGGTAACTTCCACATTGTCCAATAAAGTTCTGTAGGTTCAGAAGTTTCGTTGAATTCAATTGCAGGAATGAAACCTTGTGTGATAATGTACTGAACTTGCTTGGCAATTTGCGCGTCAGACAAAGGGGGAAGGTAAGAAAGGGTTTCGTAACGACGCTCTTTAGGTAAAGTTTGCATAGTTTTTGGTAAGTGGGGGAGATTTTTTATTACTTGGTTTACTAACTAATTGGATAAATTATCCAAATTAGAAATTAGATATTATCTGTCTTTGGTGTTTTTGGGCTAGGGCTTGATAAGTCTAGTTGCGTAATGCGTTCAAGATGCTGGCGACGTTGTTCCATGTTGGCTTGCTGAATGCCACTACAAACCATTTCTGGTAAGAATTCTGCCACTTCCGCCGCTATATGTTCCCTAACAGTCATAATCCGCAATGCCAAATCTGACTTTTCTAGAAACAGTTCCTCTATATATGCTTCTCCGTCCTGGATTTTCCCAGCGGAGAAGTTTTGCAACCAATGTGCTAGAGGAGGATTTGTTTCGCCTAACTGTGCCAATACAGTCCTTAACGCCTGATAAGTCAGGTAGCTTTGGAGAGTATTGGCTGTGTCTTTCGCAATTTGCTTAAAATCCATACTTGACCTAGCCCATAAACAGTAAAAAGTCAAAAGTCAAAAGAAAGAATAATTATTTTTCTTACCTTTTAACTTTTTACTTGTTACTTGAAGATCAGACGGTATCCATAGCTTCAAACTCGAACTTGATTTCTTTCCACAGTTCGCAAGCAACAGCCAACTCAGGAGACCACTTAGCAGCTTCGCGGATAATATCATTACCTTCACGAGCCAAGTTACGACCTTCGTTACGAGCTTGAACAACTGCTTCCAAAGCTACGCGGTTAGCAGTAGCACCAGGAGCGTTACCCCAAGGATGTCCGAGAGTACCACCACCGAACTGTAGTACGGAGTCGTCGCCGAAGATTTCTACCAACGCAGGCATATGCCATACGTGGATACCACCAGAAGCAACTGCCATTACACCAGGTAGAGAAGCCCAGTCTTGGGTAAAGTAAATACCACGAGACTTGTCTTGCTCAATGTAGTTTTCACGCAATAGGTCAACGAAGCCCATTGTGATTCCGCGTTCACCTTCTAACTTACCAACTACTGTACCGGTGTGAATGTGATCACCACCAGACAAGCGGAGAGCTTTAGCCAATACGCGGAAGTGGATACCGTGGTTCTTCTGACGGTCAATTACAGCGTGCATAGCACGGTGAATGTGCAACAGAATACCGTTATCACGACACCAGCGAGATAATGTGGTGTTAGCAGTGAAACCTGCGGTCAGGTAATCGTGCATGATGATGGGCTGTTTGAGTTCTTTAGCGTACTCAGCCCGTTGAATCATTTGCTCGCAGGTAGGAGCAGTAACGTTCAGGTAGTGACCCTTGATTTCGCCGGTTTCTGCTTGTGCTTTGTTGATAGCTTCAGATACAAATAAGAAGCGATCGCGCCATCTTTGGAAAGGAGCAGAGTTGATGTTTTCGTCGTCTTTGGTGAAGTCCAAACCACCACGTAAACATTCGTAAACTGCGCGTCCGTAGTTTTTAGCGGAAAGACCTAATTTGGGCTTAATTGTACAACCCAACAGAGGACGACCATACTTATTCAATTTGTCGCGTTCAACTTGAATACCGTGAGGTGGTCCTTGGAAAGTCTTGATGTAAGCTACAGGGAAACGAATGTCTTCCAAACGTAACGCCCGCAAAGCTTTAAAACCAAATACGTTACCGACGATGGAGGTTAGTACGTTGGTGATAGAACCCTCTTCAAACAAGTCCAAAGGATAAGCAACATAACAAATATATTGGTTATCTTCGCCGGGAACTGGTTCGATATCGTAACAACGACCTTTGTAGCGATCCAGGTCGGTCAACAAGTCTGTCCATACTGTTGTCCAAGTACCTGTAGAAGACTCAGCAGCTACAGCCGCACCAGCTTCTTCTGGGGGAACTCCGGGTTGGGGAGTCATCCGGAAAGCTGCTAATAAATCTGTATCTTTAGGAGTGTAATCAGGTGTGTAATAAGTTAGTCTGTAATCTTTAACCCCAGCTTGGTACCCAGACTTAGCCTGAGTCTTAGTTTGCGCGTAAGACATATTTTTCTTCCAAGAAGTCTTTCTTTATTACTATCAAATCACGTTATGTGCCACTTCTTCCCATTCCTACTCTTAATTCATTCTTAATGAAGTTATAAGTTTTGCTTATAGTTTGGGGCGATACGATTCTATGGTGGCAGTATGACTCCTGCACAAACTTAGTTGCGGTAACTACTACTGCAACAAGTTATTTACCATATTTTCAGACGTACTATTTGACGCTGTTATTTGTCGTCTCAGGAATACAAAATCTTTTCATCTTGAGTTTTCATACCCTACTAAATCTACTAAGACAGGTTTAGTTAGGGGATGAGCAAGAAAAGAAGAAACTGCACATCACGGAATTTGTAGCTTACCCCACACTATATCAATAATTCAATAAGTTATTTGACGAATTTTTCTTAGTGATCCATTTAAATTTGTTGTTACAGAAAGATTTAACATTTTGTTAAGATTGCTTTACAAATGTGTATATCTCAAGTAAATATTCACTCATAAATTCGGCAATACCTGTAAATGTATTATCTATTACTTAAAGGCTTTGTATTATAAATCTGGTAAGCCCAAATGCAATTATTTCGCTTCAACAAACCACATGGACACAGAGGAAGATAGAAAAGATATCTCTACATCTTATCGAAGATTTATTCATATTTTAACAGGACGTAAGTATATATTCTGTGCTACTTCTAGTAGTCTGTCAAATAAATTTTGACGGATAAGAAACGAACCACGTTCGCGGAGCGTCCCGGAGGGATATAGGCACGAAGGACACGAAGGAAGGAAGAAGGAAGAAGGAAGAATCAAAATGGCAACGAATGAACCCGTCAATTAGTTCTTGACAGACTACTAGTATCAAGTAAATTATCCATTTTTACATCAGATTCAGATATTGATGACTAAAAAATTTTTGAGGCGTTTGTGGAATAGATCATTTGCGTGTAGTAGTTAAATTAGGAGATTACACGAGTTTATCTTCACTTGAAGGTAAATTTTGAGTTTTGTATCATACGAGAGTCAAGAAATGATTACACCCAAACAAATTATTGAAGATATCCGTAAAAACACTTATGGAATTGGCTTACAGACTGACCAAGCTGCTCAAGCAGTTATTGACAGCATCAGAAAAAGTCTGAACAGCGCACTCGAACGACTTTCCATAGACCTTTATTCTAAAGAAACTCATTTTGTTCTCGAACTTATTCAAAATGCAGAAGATAACCAATATCGAAATGAAGTTATTCCTACATTAAGATTAACGATAGAAGCAGAAAAAATTATTGTTCAAAACAATGAAATTGGCTTTAGTGAGGATAATGTCAGAGCTATTTGTAATGTAGGACGTAGTACAAAAACTAAGGTAGAAGGATACATTGGTGAAAAAGGAATAGGATTTAAATCGGTATTTCGTATTAGTGACGAACCTCAAATCTTTTCCAATGAATTTCAGTTCCATTTTCAGACCCAAGATGATGAAAATAAATTAGGGTTTGTGACTCCTTATTGGATTGAAACAGTTCCTAACTATGTCGATTCTAATTTAACCAATATTATTTTACCACTTCGAGAATCAGCTAAAGATGATTTAGGAAAGTTAGGTGAAATTGAACATACATTAATTCTCTTTTTGCGCCAACTTAAAACCGTTAAAATAGATAATATAGTTGACAATAAATTTCACCAAATTATACGCTTAGATAAGGATGAAAAGATAGAAATACAAGAAACAACAGAATCAGGATTAAAAACACATTGCTATAAATTAGTTAAAAAAGGTTTAATCGTACCCGAATCTATTCAAGAATCAAAAAGAGAAAATGTCAAATCTACTGAACTAATTCTTGGCTTTAGCTTGCAAGAAGATGGTTCAGCAGATACAAGATTAGAACAAAAAGTTTTTGCTTTTCTTCCTACGCGCAGTTATGGATTTAAGTTTCTGATTCAAGCTGATTTTCTAGTTCCAGCTAACCGGGAAGATATTCATAAAGATACACAATGGAATAAATGGATCAGAGATAATATTGCAAGTACATTTTTGTTCGCTATAGAGAAATTTAAACAAAATAGTAATCTACAAAAAACTTATTATGATTATATTCCACTTCATAGCGAAGTTAAAGATGAGTTTTTTACTCCTGTAGTTAGCGAAATTCATAATCAACTAAAACTTAGTAAATGTATTTTAACTGAATCAGGAAAATGGCAAACTCCCGCTGATGTTGTACAGGTAGATGAGCAGGTTAGGAAATTAATTTCTAATACTGATTTACAAGAATTACTCAACAAAGAGTATATCCATTCTAAAGTTAAAGCTAAATTCGATATTCTTGAATCTCTTGGCGTTAAAAAATTTATTTTTGATGATTTATTGCAGTGTTTACAGAATAATGAATGGTTACAGAAACAAAGTGATAATTGGTTTATAGAACTCTATATTTATTTAAAAAATTGTAATTTAAATGATTACTCTGACTTACCAAAAATCAAGAAATTAAAGATTATTCTTTTAGAGAATAACCAATTAGCTTCAACTGCTAAGACATCAATATTTTTCCCATTGAACTTGAATAATACCGGAGAATATAGTTTTGAACTTAAATTCATTAAAAGAACATTAGTAGCAGCAACTTCTAAGTATCTAGACTTTCTAAAAAAATTAGGTGTTCAAAATGCTTCTTGTTATGAAATTATCGAGAATCATATTCTACCTATTTATAAAGAAGATCTTTGTACAAACAAATTTAATCAGCTTACACAATACATTTGCTATATTAAAGATAATTTATCAGAATATGAAATAGAGTCTAGAAAAAGGAATGATTCTTATTTAAATGAAAATCCTTTAGAGAGCTTAAAAATGTCAGTTTTGATAAAAACCGATAGAAATGAATATTTACAGCCGACCAATATTTACATTCCTGCTATTTATGGTAATTCAAATGAATTAGAAATATTATTGGCAGGGATAAAAGATGTCTATTTTGTATCATCAGAGTATATTATTCAAGATTTAATGAAAATTAATACTGCTAGTGACAAATTAGAAAAAATCAAAGAATGGAGAGAGTTTTTCATTAAGATAGGAGTACATACTGTACCAAAAATAGATATTAGAATAGAAACTGAATATGGCAAGTCTAATAAGGGCAATTATTATTCTCAGGAATACACTATTTATAGTTCACCGCACATATTAAAAATTTTAGAAGCCAAAAATGTAGAAAGAAATCAGAAATTAGCTAAACTTTTAGATAGCAATTGGGACTATTATAAACAATATAAATCTTGGCAAAGTTATTACTACTCTAACGGCAGTTTTTATCCCTACCGTCCTAATGATGCAGACTGGTTTAGCATAATTAAAACAGTAGCCTGGTTACTTACTACAAAAGGTATATTAACTAATCCTTCTGAAATTTTCTTAGCTGAACCAGAAACTGTATCAATACTAGGAGATAGCGTTCCATACTTGGCTATTAATCTCAATAATCCAGACTTTATCCAGGATTTGGGAATAAAAAGCAAGATAACTGATTCAAAGGATTATGCTGATTTATTACTGGCATTATCTCATAAAAAAGAGCTTGATGAAAAAGATGATGAATTAGTTCTTAAAATTTATCAGGAATTAAATAAAACTGATATTAATTTAAAAGATTGGTGGAAACACTTTATCGGTGAAAAAATATTTTGGACAAATAAAAAAATATTCTGTACAGCTAGTAAAGTTTTGATAAATGATCATGATGAAGTTTATGAATTGTTTAAAGATAATCCTCAGATAGCTTTTCTCAAACTCCCCTCAAATTATTATCCTAAACTTCAACACTTTATCAAAGCGACTGGTATTCGCTATCTTTCACAGATTATTAAGACTGAATTAGCAATTGGAGAAGTACCAAAAGTTGAGGAAGAAAACCTGACTAAGCAAATTAAAGCTTTGACACCTTACATTTTACGTTATCTTTACCAAGAGGAACAGGAAATTTACCAACAGCTTAAAACCAATCACACCCTAATACAACTCAAAGATTTAGTGTGTTATCGGTTGGAAAAGCTGCAAATTAAATATCTTCTTAATCAGCAATCAGCTGATACTCAAAGAAGTGCTTTCTTGGATAATGGAAATCTCTACATCCAATCAGATAGTTTATCAAATACAGATGATTTAGCTTTAGAAATTTCTCAATTATTTGGTAATCCCAAGGGATTAGATAATTTCTTGAGTTTGCTATTTGAGAAAGGAACACCAGCAAAAATTGATAGCTTCATGAAAGCAAAAAAGATTCAACCACTACCTAATGAAGAGAAGGATTGGTTTGAGAACTCAAATATTTATCTAGGAGAAACTAACTTTATAGAAATAACAGCAGAAAATAATCAAAGCATTGAGTTTACAGCTAACAAACATCAAAAAACAGAGCAAGATAACCGTTTAGCTCAATCAGAATTAACAACTATATCTATCAAAGATGAAGTATTTGATGATGCTCAATGGCAACCTGAGTGTGAACCTAGAGAAATTCTAGACATTGAGGTTGTTCAATGGACAAATGTACCTAATTCAGATACTATTTCTTTGAGTAGTAGCCAATCTGAATTACCGTCAAGTCCACCAATGATTCAATTAATCAGAGAACTACGAACAATAGATAGAGATGAGCTAATTGAAAAGCCTAAACTAAGTGGTATTTGGGGTGAGAAATTTGCTGTTGAATATTTAAAGCGCAAGTTTATTGCTAAGTATTTTCAAGGAAATTTTGAAGAAAATAAATACGGATTTTCTATCAAAATCAATAGTCAAATAGTAGTTGAAGTTCAGTGGTTAAACGAAATTCAAGAAACAACAGGATACGATATTAAATTAATTGAAAATGGTCGAGAAGATTACATAGAGGTTAAGTCTAGTCAACCTGGAGCAAAAAAATTGATCAAGCTATCAGGTACTCAATGGAAATTAGCTGATGATTTGGGAGAAAACTTCCATATATATCGAGTTTATGATGCTGGAACTCAACAAGCTACACTTATTGATATTTGTAATCCCACACAACTTTTTTCTGAAGGTAGTCTCCGTATAGATTCTATTTGTTTGCGGATTTAGAGATTAAAATAGCCCTAACAACAGATGATAGATTACTCAAAAAAGGAATTAAATATCGTCATATATTACAAATTCAATTAGAAAACCCTGTAACTTGGTTAATGAATAGTTTTCTGTTAAATGGAGATAGTCAGTAACCCAGCCCTAAAGGGACTGGGCTTGCAAGAGTAATCAAGCAAGCCGTGCTGACCAGACCACCCTGAGCGTAGTCGAAGGGTAGCCGTTATTTGAGTCACGACACCCCGGGATGCGAAGCTAGTTCCTTGCTCTGTCATTTGCAATTAAACAGTTTTAAGGTCACTGAAACAGTGTTGCAAGTATAACAAGCTCTTATAACAGGTCGTTCGCGTAAGCGTGCCGGAGGCATCTAGCTAACATCACCCCGAAAGGGAGGCACATCGCGTGCAACACATTATGCGTACAGAGTTGAGAAATTTGAATCGGTAACTGTCCCGTTGAAAGTACATCACAAAAGTACCCCAAATTTCTTAACTCCAAGGCGGTAATGAAAAAAGATTCAGGGAACTAGCGCTGCTGCAAGCAGTTCTCTTATCTTCCTATTATCTAATGATAATTCCAGTTGTTATACCACTACTGATACTTCTGAGATCATTTAACAAGCTACTGATATTGGTTGTCGGAGATGTAATCTGACTACTGCTAATTCCAGTGGTTGTATTACTATTTAACAAGCTACCGATATTGGTTGTCGGAGATGTGATCTGACTACTGCTAATTCCAGTGGTTGTATTACTACTCGTACTTCTGAGATTATTTAACAAGCTACTGATATAGGTTGTCGGAGATGTGATTTGACTACTGCTAATCGCAGTGGTTGTATTACTAACAGGTTGAGTAGTTGGTAAACCTTTATTAATACTTGTTGTATTACTAGAACTACTGGGAGTTGTTGACGTGGGTAGCTTACCAGAAATAGTCGGTGTTTTACCCTCAGGATCAATGAATGTTAAACCTAATGCAGAAGGTGTAACTTTAGTAAACATTTGATCATCACCATTACCAACATTGATCATAGTTAAACCACTAATACTGTTAACTGTAACAATATCATTGCCACCACTGGTATTAATAGTAGTTTTACCTGAATGAGTCCCATTCACTGTTACATTATCGGCACCATTACCCAAACTTAGAGTCAAGTCTTCCAGATTAAGATAGCTAACACCTTGACTACCTAAACTAAAACCAGTAACGCTAGTTGCACTGACAATACCAGTTTTACCACTGTTGTCCCCTTGATGATTGAGAACTAAACTATCTGTCTCTGAACCACCATCAATAGTAACAGCGCCGAGAATTTGACTAAGGAGATTACTAGCATTACCTAATCTAAAGGTATCATTTCCCTTGTCACCCAACATAGTTAATTTAATCGGAGCTAACAAACTAGTAACAGCCAAAGTATCGTTATCTAATCCCCCGTTGACTTGTATTTGTGTCAAGGAACTACTGCCATTCGTGTTTACAGTAATGTCATCACTACCTTGATTACCATTCACAGTCAAGCTTTCCACATTGCTAAAAGTAGTATTCCGACTGTTGTTAACCTGCACACCTTGGCTAGAAACTTGGATAGTTTCAGCGCGGGAAGAACCATTAACTACAATGCTGTCAGCACCAGTACCACCATCTAAAGTCACATTACCATTAGCAGATAATCCAGGACTAGAAGTGCTATTGCTGGCAGTATTCAGTTCAAAACTATCATTACCATCTCCACCATTCAGGGTTAAATTAGCCACATTGCGATTAACACGAACGGCATCATTACCAGCACCTGTATTGACTGTCATCCCATAGCTTGTACCATAAATGAGATTGGCAGCTAAGACTGGAGTTGATTCAGATAAAGGATTACCATTAGCATCAAGATTGGGACCAATGCGGACTGTATCGTTCCCCGCACCAGTATTCAAGTTAGTCACTGCACCAGTATCTAGACTGGTAAAGGTATCCGCACCAGAGCCAAGATTGATGTTAAGGGTTTCGATGGTGTAATAGGAAATGCCTACACCCATACCTAAGCCAGTGAGATTATCCTTGGTTAAAACACCATTGTTATTAGTAGTATCACCGGAATCATCTACATTTAGCACATCATTTGTAGTCTGTCCTTCTCCGTAGATTGTCAAAGCCTTGGTTATCTGGTTGACAGTACCACCAGAGCTTGGTTGCTGACTACCAACATTGATAGTGTCATTCCCTTGACCTAACCAGACATTGGTATTACCAGAATTAGCGCGAATGTTAACCTGGTCATTACCAGCATTAGCTTTGATATTAGTATCACCTGTGTGGGTGCTTTGTACAGTTAAAGTATCATTGCCTGTACCTAAATTGAGGTTGAGAGTTTCTAATGTACTGTAGGTTAAAGAATTTAAACCTAGTCCTGTGACGGTGGTATTGGTGAGTGTACCAGTATTATTGCTGCTATCTTGCAGATCATTGAGAGTTAAAACATCTGTGCCATCGTTACCAGAGATGTTGACATTTCCCAGAATAGTATTGAGAGTAGGTGAGAAACCAGTTTGACTACCTAAAGTAAAGGTATCATTATCTTGGTTGCCGTTAATGGTGGCAGTAATGGTACTCAGGAGTGAGAAGAGGTTAACAGAATCACTTCCAGCATTAGCATTGATTTGTAGATTGGTGATATTGCTGTTTGTACCAGTGTCAATATTAACTGTATCATTGCCCAAATTACCATTGACTACTAAACTTTCATTGGTCGTTAAACCCACTACACGGCTATTTTTAACTTCTGCTGATGCACCATTGACATTAATTGTCTCAGCTACCGATGAACCATTGACAATAGTTTTATCACTGCCAGCATCACCAGAGAAGTTAACTTTACCATTAGCTAGTAAGGTGGAATTATAAATGGGGGTATTGACTTCTAAGGTATCATCACTATTACCAGCTTGGATGTTGAGAACAGCGGTGTTGCGGTTGACTTGGATGTAATCTTTACCATCTCCCGTGTTGACGTTGGTAATATGGCTAGTTCCCAAGATATTTTGTCCGGGGGTATTGACACCATCTACTGTTTCTGCCAAAACGTTACCGTTAGCGTCTACTTTTGGACCAAACCGCAGTTTGTCATCACCACTGTTAGCATCAATATTGGTAGTTGCACCGGTATTGAGAACCGTTAAATCATCATTACCTGTGCCTAATTTCAGGTTAAATAATTCAAAGTTGTTGTAATAAATCCCTTCACCCATATCTAAACCAGTGAGAGATTTATCTGTTAGGACACCAACATTGTTAGAGATATCACCCCAATCATCTATATTCAGGGTGTCAATGTTATTTTGTCCTTCACCATAGACAGTGAGCCGTTTTTGAATTTCGTCTACAGTACCACTGCCTTGGGGTTGATTACTGCCTACATTGACAATATCATCATCTCCACCTGCCCAAAGGTTGGTACGGGTAGCTAAACGGCGAATATTGAAGGTATCTTTATTGCTTTCGCCGTATATGGACATTGATTGGGCATAAATCCCACCGTAAATATTGACTAATGTACCTGCGGGATCTTGATTGCCATAATCACCTTTAATGATGACATTATTGTCAGCGGTGATAGTTGCAGTTGGTTGAATTTGGAAGTTATCTCCAACTAGGAAGGTAACATCTTTAGCTGCTTTCACTACAGCATTATCTACTAAGAGTAAATCTTCTCCAGTGTTGGCAGATTCGTTGACAGTAATGGTAATGTAATCTTGATTACTGATGGCGCGATATAAATTGACTCCACCGTTTAACTCTGTCAGATTGATATAACCACCGGTGACGACATCTAGTAAACCATTACCGAGAAAATCAGTTCTACCGTTGATACTGCTGGTAGTTGTACCTGCGTTGATGGTGATGTTTGTGCCAGCAATGATGTTACTCGGTGCTTTGATGGTATTGTCGAGATTGTATTCATTGCTAACGTCATACAGTGCAGTTACATTAGCACCAGATTTATCGGTACTTTGATTGATGTTCAGGTTAACTTCCCCAGTGCTAGCAGTCATTTTTTCCACGTTTACCGTTATGGGGTTAGTATCTAACTGTTTGGCTGTGAGATCGAGATAAACTGACTTTTGGGCTGTGGTTTCTAGATAAATTTTGCTAGATGGAACTTCAGGAGTTACGACACTGTAACCTTGATTGAGTTGAGACTTGATCCGTTGAGTATTTGTACCAATACTACCATTAACGGCGGTCATCGTCAGGTCACGGGTGATAATGTTTTGGGAAGTTCCTTGACTGAAGATGTTGTTCGTACTGTAGAGAATTGTCCGGTCGTGGGGGTTATCAATTACACCTTGGAGAATTAAGTCAGAGTTACCCCAGTTATTAATGGTGACGATGGTGGGGTTAACAGGTAGAGAACTGAGATTTGGTCCTGTTGTGGCAATGGTTTTACTACTTACACTTACATTGACATCGTATTTAATTAGGGGGGTAGCACCAGGATTAATGACGGAAATGTCATTGATAATTAGGTTCTTGTTGGAATAATTTTGGATGTCAACTGTATCATAAGCAGGGTCAATGATTGTATATTTACCTTTATCGGTAAATTTTCCATTACTACTCATTTCGCTGGTGCGGTTAGGAATGATAAAGTTAACTCCTCCAACACTGGCATTATCAATATCATTGACAGTTACATCGGTAGCGGTAACATTGGCGGTGACGTTATCGCTTTGCTGAATGATATTACCATTTTGATCGACTATCAGGACAGGATTGGTTTCCCGTGAGAGTAGTTTGACGTTGGAATTAAAATCAATAATCGGAGTCGGTTTATAAGTTTCACTCTTTGACTCTGTACCAAAGTCCAGGGTGATGGTAATATCGCCGAAGGGTGTCCAGATAGTAATTGACCAGGCTAAATCACTGTTGGCAGTGGTGGTTTTGTTAAAGTTGGTAAAGTCTGATTCAACGTTGAGTTTATAGACTTCTAGGGTGGAAGCACTATCTGTAGAGATTTTAGCGGTGAGAGGCATATTATTGGTAGCATCGGTGTCTGTATCTCCACCTAAGCCATCACAATCTGCCAAGGCGATCGCATTACTATTAACTGTGTTAAATTTGGCATCAAGATCAATATAATCACCCTTGATATAAGCCCCACTGTTGATATTAACGTTGCTTCCTGTGCCATCTAAATTAACATCAGCATGAGCATCAATATTCCCAATTAAACCTGCGCCTTCTGCTTCCGAACGAGACTCAACATTGAGTTGATCAACAATGGCTTGAATCTTAACTGTTCTGCCTTCTAACTTAACATTACTATTAATATTGGTGAGATTACTACCATCGACATTAAAGCTACTATCTGCGTCTGCATCTGCATAAATTCCCACGCCATCAGCAGAGGCTTTAACCTTACCATCAGTATTACTGGTAGAATTAATGGTTAAGTCATTTTTGGCAATAATCGTAGCGTAGTTACCAATATATGTATTATTATTGTAGGTTAAGTTTGCATAAGCCTCCGCATCAGCAAATGTAATCAACGAACCTGCACCACCATCACCAGAAACATCTATGGTTTGGGCTGTTTGTCCATTAATAATTACGTTACCATCAGCTATAATACTTGTCGCATCACCTACATAAGTAGTATTGTTATTTGTAACATTGACATTAATTTTGGCAGCCCCAACTGCGATCGCTCCCACAACTTTAGATGTGGTAGAACCCGTAGTTTGCACACTGGATAAAGAATCAACAGTTACATTTCCCTTAGCGGTAATTCCAGCATTATTACCCACATAAGTATTCATTGTGGGGGAGATATTCAAAGTTGCTTTAGTTCCAGTGCCACCCAGTAAACCACCTGCTGCGGCTTGTGAGTAAGCAGAGAACTTATTATCTCCTTGAGTGGGTATAGTGGCAGTTGCCCCGGAGGAAAGTAGATGAGTTTTACCAGTTGCAGTGGCATTATCTAAATCAATATGCAGGTTTTGTGTACCTGTACCCGCACTTGTTAAATCCACCACATTTTCTTTAGTAAACAGGTGATCTAATCCTGTTCCAGTTAAACTGCTCTTATCCAGTGTCAAAGCTGTTCCTGCGGCAGTGTTAGCGAGTTTAAATGTATTCGTAGTTACCCCGACAACATAGTAAGGAACACCTTCCTCTAAGTCTTGAGTTCCTTTATTGACCACCAGTTGATGAGTTCCACTATTTACACCAATGTCAATCACTGCTCCCCCTGATGTAGCAGTTAATTGGAAACTATTAGTGTTAACTAATTTCACATAATAGGTAGTACCAGAAGTTAAGTTAGATAAAGCTGTACCAGCAGTCTTATAAACAACCGCTTGACCATTGGTAAAGCCATGACTGTTAAGGGTAATGGTATTTGTGGGGTTATCCGTAGTGTAGGAGAAAGTGGATTGATCTACTTGCTGAACCTTTAAACCAACTGCTTTGATTTGATGGGTACTATCTACAACATTGCCCTTAGCATCAGTGGGGACGCTGGTAATATCAATTGCCGTTCCCCCTTTAGTCGCAGATAGCTGGAAGGTATTCGTAGTTTTATTAACAATATAATACGTTTGAGCATTGACTAAACCGCCTAAAACGCCACCATCGGTGGTATAGACAACTTGATCATCTTTTTCAAAGCCATGAGAAGCAGAATTAATAGTGTTATTACTAATAACATTACTACCCAAATTGAAAATATTGTCTTTACCTTGAGTATCGGGGAGTTTATCAACTATAGAGAACTTAGCAGTCCGACGGGTATAATTGATCTGATCACTTGTTTTAAACCCATGATTATTAATGGTAACGACCGTATCGGGGCTAGTGGTGTTAATGTTATTAATGCCTGTGCCTTGAGTCAATTGGGTAGTTGACTGAGTGAGCGACAGTTTAATCGTCTTACTATCAACAACTTTGGCATAGTAAGTTTTTCCAGCAACTAACCCACCAATGACATTACCACCTGTGGATTCATAAACCACCTTGTCGCCATCTTTGAAGCCATGATTTTGAGCAAATTTAATTGTATTAAACTTAACATCAATATCAGCAGCGTTAAATATACTTCCTAACTTCACCGTTTGACTATCAACCGCAATGACGTTGTAGCTACTTTGATTAGTTAGTCCACTAATATCAGTACCACCATTAATATAAACTACTTGATCGCCAGTTTCTAAGCCATGATTGCTGTTGAATTTGATGGTATCTTGGCTATTGTTGATAGCATTACTAGGATCGAAGGAAGTATCACCCACAGTAATTGGGTTGCCTAAGCGACTCTGAACTGTAATGTTTGTGGCATCAATGGTAGTGAATGTACCAATATGAGTGTCAATATTTGGTTTGGCGTTAACTTCGGCAATGGAAACACCCACTGCAAGTAGACCAATACTAATTCCTTTCGCTTCCGCATCGCCATCAACGGTGACATCAGAAATAATTGTTACATCATTAGTTACTTGAATCTTGTTATTATCACCGATATAAGCTTTGATAGTTGGGGAAACAGTCGCCGTAGGCACAGCACCATTACCACTGAGGATACCGCCTGATGATGCTTGTGCGGTAGCAGATACGGCTTCTTTCGCAGTGGCATTGACATTGAGGCTATTGGCATTTTGGATTTGTACCCCATTGCCAAGATAAGCTTGAGTAGTTCCTGATTCTTCGGCATTGCTAATCACTATCCCAACTGCTGCGACACCAACAGCAGCGCCCCAACTTTCTGCTGTGAGATGAGAAGATGACCCCGCAATCACACTAATATTATTAGCTTGGTTAATCCTTGCCCCTGAGTCAATGTAAGCACTGGTATTGTTATAGGAGGTGAGATAAGAAACCGCTGCACCTAATCCGATTAAACCACCTGCACCTGCAATTGTCTGTACTTTATTAGAATCAACTAAACCAGTAGCTTTAATAGTTAAATTGCCCCCGACTGTTAAGTTGCTATTCGCACCTACATAAGCGAAGGAGTTATGAGTCACATTTGCAATCCCAACAGAACCACCTACACCAGCGAAGCCACCTAGTGCTAAAGCACCAGAGGTAATACCCACCTTGCTCGTTTCATCGGAGAGGATAGTAATTTCTCCACCAGCGTTTACTGTGCCAGAGATAAAAGCAGTTGTACCTTTAATCACAGATACACTAGGAGTAAAGTTGTTAAGAACATCTTTTTTGGTGGAAATATTGGATTTCCCACTGCTGTCTTTACCCATACCATCTAAGCCAGATAGTTGGTTGCTGACTGTACTTTGGGTATTATTGGTAGCTTCATTACCTTGATCAGAAATGGCGCTACCCACATTCAGAACCGAAACTGTACCTTGAACACCAACTGCTACACCACCACCAGCAGCAACTGTCAGAGAATTGACATTTTTATGAATTTTAGCTTCTACATCTACATCTTTGAGGGTGTTAACCGTAGCATTGTTGATAGATGCAGATGTGGCATTTTTTACTGTAGTCACATCAATGGCAGCACCCAGTCCCACAGCACCTACGGCAATAGTTCCAGCTTTAACATTGACATCAGTATCATTAAAGGCTTTGACATAAACTCCTTGTTGACTGTTAGCACCTATATTATTACCATTAATCAAGCCACCGCTAATTTCAGCCTTAGTTTTGTCAGTGAAGGAGTTGACAACAGCACTAACTCCAATCCCTACTGCACCACCGGAAACCGTACCGATTATCACACTCAAATCTTCTTTACTGGTAGCAATGACACCTAACCCGTTAATTGCCACTTGTGTACCACTACCATCAGCTTTAGGAATATTCAGACTTTGATTACCCAAAGCATTAATAGTTGCACCAGTCAGATAAGCATTGGTACTGTTGTCAACATTATTAACCACCACAGTACCACCCACACCGGCTAAACCACCGCTCAGGGTCCCTCCATAGGTTGTGAGTGTGTTCACAGAATTAGCCAGAACACCCACACTGCCTTGAGCGGTTAATGTCCCTCCTTGAAGATAGGCAGAGACACTATTGCTCATTTGGTTGACTGCGACTGAACCAGCTATACCTGCATAGAGTCCTACAGAAGCACCTGTAGCTACAGTTTCAATAGTGCCTTGGTTATCTGCATTAATGAGAACATTACCAGCAGTATTAATAGTTGAATCTTGGCTATAGGCTTGAATATTGTTACTAATGTTGTTGTAAGCGACAGCCGCCCCAACGCTGGCACCTCCACTAGCACTGACTTGTCCAGCTAAGGATTTAATTGTGGCATCATCTTGAGATGTAATGTTCAGGTTATTGGCGGTAATATTACCGTTGAGGGCATAAGCTTTAATGGTATCGGTAATATTATTCACTGAGACTGAACCTGTTAAGGCTACTTGCTCAGAAACAGAAGCCCCAGCCGATAAACTTTCAATGGTGCTATCTCCTGTAGCTGCGACTTTGACTGTGCCGGAGGTAGAGGTAACACTACTACCACTAATATAAGCTGCGGTTGTGCTGCTAGAATTATTCACGGCTACGGCTGCACCAATAGCTGCTGTTCCCCCACCACTAACCTGACCTGCCAAGGAGCGAATTGTGGCAGTATTGTTAGCTGAGATATTAATGTCTTGTTGAGTTTGAATTGTGGAATTATTGCTGATGTAAGCTAGGGTTTGCGTGCCAATATTATTGACTGTGACTGAACCACCTGCGGCAAAAGTTCCGCCTCCTGCTCCTCCGGCTGTGATATTCTCAATTTTAGGAGTGGATGTGGCACTAATGGTGATGTTATTGGCGTTGGCTGTGGATTTATCAATATAGGCTTTCACAGTATTATTGACAAAGTTGGTGGAAACAGAAGCACCAACCCCACCCGTACCACCAATAGATACTTGGCCAGCTAAAGATTGAATACCGGAAAAGGCTGCCTCATCTCCTGTTGTGGGTACATCCTTAGCCGCATCACTAGCAATTACTTCTATCAGTTGAGCAGCTTTAACTGTCGAACTATCGCTGATATGTGCGTCGGTGACAGTGTTGATATTATTAACTGAAGCTGCACCAGCAACTCCAGCCGTGCCACCAACACTAGCCCCAACTGTGGCATTTTTTACACCAGCGGCTAACTTGGCATTTAGGGAAATATTGCCACCTGTGGAGGTAACTTGCGAATTACTAATAGTGGCTGTAACTTGATTATCCACAAAGTTGGTGGAAACTGAAACCCCTACTCCAGCCGTACCACCAATAGATATTTGACCAGCTAGAGATTTGATGACAGAATTATCATTAGCGGCGATCGCTACTAAACCACTAGTAGTCACATTAGCATTATTACTAATGCCAGCAGCAGTTACGGTATCAATAAAGTTGAGGTTAATTGCGCCACTAATTGCTGCTTTACCGCCTCCAGAACCAGCCGCACTAATAGCTTCAACAGTTGCAGCTTGGTTGCTATTAACGCTGAGGCTTTGGCTATTAATTTGGGAGTTATCAATGGTGGCTTGAGTTTGATTATCAATTTTATTGAAAGCAATAGAAGCACCAACAGCATTTTTACCACCTAAAGCCACTGCTCCTGCTATGGCTTGAATAGTTGAAGTATCGGCAATAGATACTGTGACTTGATTACCAGCATTAACATTGCTTTGATTGCGAATGTCTGCGGTGGTGTGATTACCAATCCGGTTAATGGAAACTGAACCACCAATGGCATTGTCTCCTGCACCCGATCCCCCTGCGGTAATGGCTTGAATAGTTGCTGTTTCTTTAGCACCAACTTTTACAAAATTCCCTGTAGAATTAACAGTAGCTTTATCAACATAGGCTTGGGTACGATTGTTAATGTCATTGATACTCACCGATGCTGCTACTGCTGATTTGGAGAGGGAAATACCCACAGCACCCGCTAAGGCTTGAATGTCTGAAGTGTCTTCAGCGGTAATGCTAATAGCACCAACTGCTTGTAAATTGGCATTATTGCTAATGTGGGCATCGGCTTGAGATTCAATATTATTGAGCGCTACAGAACCACCCAGGGCAAAGTTTTCTCCACCGGCTGCACCAAGAGCGATCGCGCCAATATGTGCATTATTACTCGCTGCCAATGTGATGCTATAGTTACCAGTGGTACTAACATCGGCGTTGTCAATATAAGCCTTTACGCCCTTGCTGCTGTCATTATTATCACCAATGGCGTTAATTGAAACTGCTGCTCCTGCTGCTGACCCTGATGTTGATATGGCTACACCACCAGATAAGCTAGAAATGCTCGAATCATCACTAGCATTGATTGTAATCGCTTTCCCTGTTTTAATTTCTTTAGACTGACTGGGGTTAGCGGGGTTTTTCTTAGCATCTTTGATGTAGGCAGCTACAGTATTATTAATTTGGTTGATAGAAAGTGACCCAGCGAAGGCTAATTGTTTACCACCACCAACTCCCACAGATGCGGTTTTAATATCTGCATCAGAATTAGCAGCGAGTGTTAAACCTTCGGAAGTAGCAATATTTGAGCTTTGAACATAAGCTGTGACATTATTGCCGATTGCATTATAGGCTGCGGCTGCACCAATCCCTGTATTATCACCAATGCCAACTGCACCAGACAAAGACCAAATTGTTGAATCATCCTTAGCTGATAGAGAAATTGCGCCCGTTGAAGCTGCACCGTTGGCATAAAGATTATTGAAATTAACGAGTTTTGATGTGGTTGTATTGCCAATTCTGTTGACAGAAACCGTACCCGCAGCCCCTAGTTTATCCTTGGCAATGCCCACAGATGCACTCAAGGCTTGAATATTACTATCATTACTGCTAGATAAGCTCAAACCTTGACTATGGGTTAGGGTGCTATTTTCGATGCTGCTGCGGGTACTATTGCTAATTTGGTTAACAGCTACAGCCGCACCAATCCCAGATTTACCACCATAGGCTAATGCCCCAGCTACTACCCACATAGATGAACTATCTGTAGCACTGAGGGTAGCGGCTCCAGTTCTACCAATTATGCCTGTAATGTAACTGCTCGTATCGTTGCTAATTTTGTTAATTGATACAGACCCAGCGATCGCATAGCCATCTTGAGAAGCAGCGCCAGATCCCCCTGCTGTCACCGCAATTAATAAACCACTGCGTTGAGCATCTAAAGTTAATCCAGTTGTGGTTAAGGATAAAGTTTGATTGAGTATAGAGTTTGTCCCAGCAATAAAGGCTTGAGTAGCACCTGTAATTTTGTTGTAACTAAAAGAACCAGCAATCCCCGCAGAAGTTCCTTGAGCAGAGGGAGTGACAAAAGCTGCCGCACCACTCGCACTAATTACACTGGTCTTATTTACCGCTACTAGACTTAGTTGTTTAGTGTTAATAATTCCAGCCGTATTGATATAAGCCCTGACATTATCTTCCACTAAATTAACTGCTACATCCCCAGCGAAGGCAAAACCAGATTTACCTTGTTGTCCTTTGCCTGTACTATCTGTCGTTCCTGATTGAGCAGTTTTAGTTTCTGTAGTTGTATCTGTCGAGTCAGGCTTAACTTTTTCCATCGGCACTTCTGAGGACTTATCATCAGGTTTGATCAGATTGATCTGATCACTAGTATCAAATTGATCAGATTCTGGGTCAGATGAAGGTTTACTAGGTTCTGGTGGTGGAGTAGTAGGTGCCGGTTCTTGTTCGACTACTGCTGCTGCTAGGGAAAATGCCCAAATACCACCGTTACTGCTGGCTGTAACTGCTGCATCCCCATCAACATTAATATTGGTATTAGTCCCTGGGGCTTGATCGGCTGATGTGCCAATAAAAGCTGCCGTATTGCGTTTGACGTTATTCACACCCGCACTCACACCCGCACCAATGCTATTACTAACTGCCACACCACCAATAATACTGAGTAAGCCCATATCGTCTTGAGCATTAACCAACAATGATTTACCAGTGCTATCAATGAGGTTATTGCCAACGGTTATGATTGCACCACTATTAATTTGAGCAATTGTATTGTTATTTATATATGTCCAAGCAAAAGCTCCATTTAGTCCTTTATCTTTCGATTTACCACCGGAAGCCACCACATCAACACTCAAAACTTTTGTTTGAGTATCAACTTTTAAGCTATCTGCATAAAGAACAACACCTTGACCAATTTTGGCAGAAACATCATTGTTATAGGTAATGACAAAGGCACTAGCACCTGCGGAATTTTGATTATCTGTTCCTGCACCTCCTGTACTACCTTGAAAAAATTTCTTTTTATCTGCCCATTTGATAGTTCCTGTGGCATTACCAGTAATTCCTGGTAATTGGATATTACCGCTAAAATTAACAGATTCGTTCACACTAAATGCTTGAACATTTACAGTTTGTTGATCTGACCGTAAACTGGTATTTTGATTAATTTGAGCATGATCACCAATATAAGCCTGACTGTTGTGGCTGATGTTTAGAATTGTGACAGAGGCAGCACCACCAAAGTTTTCAGCACCCCCTCCAGCGGTGCTTTGACTCCAAGAATCAAAAACATATTTATCTAATCCGGCATTATTATTTAGATATCCGCTAAAGGATGAAATAACATTGTTCGCTTTTTGACCAAAAGTTAAGTCATTTCCTGAATCATCTTTGTTTTTGGTAAAGGCATCATAAATATTCTTACCATAGTTAAATTCGTACTCATTAATTGTTTGTGCTGTTACATCTAATGACTTTTTAGCGTTCACTTGGCTATTTGCACCAATATAAGCAGTAGCATTATTTTCATAATCACCTATTGGCACAGCAGCAGAGATGCCAACTTTAGGAGGTTCTTTATTCTCCTCAGTAGGCACAAATTTACCAATTAATGATGTGGCAGATATATCAGGTCGATTTCTGACTTCAGCTTCAATATCAATTGCACCATTACTAGATGTAACGTTAGCATTCTCTCCTATTCTAGCAATGGCGTTGTTGGTGTCGGAATGATATGCAAACCCAGCTACAAAATCTAATTTATCTAGAGACTTAGGATTTAAAGCTTCTTTGAATTTATCCAGGGCGCTTGGTTTTTTGCTTGAATTCTCTGCTTTCTTACTAGCTTCATCAGTTTTCTTGGGGAATGGACCACCGTTCAAAAAATAGAGAATTACTGTATCCATTGCATCTGATGCTACATCGCCAGTAGTTGTGGCATTGGTACTTCCATAAGCTACTACTCCACTTTTCGGACCGGCTAATGAACTAATAGGATCGCCTTTTCTATGAAAGGCATTAACATTAATATTGCCCGTCACTTGGGTATTTTTGCTATCCAATAAGGCGCTAGTTGTACCATTCTCAATGGAGACTGCAGTGGCGATCGCTACTGCTCCATCTGGACCTGTCGCTGCACGAGCATAAGTAGAATTAGTGTCTATAGTGGTTGATTTTAAATCCAGGTTTCCACCTATATTGAGAATGGCTGTATCTGTGATCTGGGCTAAGGCATCACTATCAAGTTGACTAACTGCTACTCCCAAAGCCCATTTTTGTTTAGGATCAACTGCCGTTGTATCGGCTGCTACATTAAGCTTGTTATTGGCAATTGCTTGAATATCAACATTCCCGCTAGTTGTCAGTTTACCTGCAAAATTAACTTTGGCATTAGAATCAACCTTACCGTAGGAGACCCTGATATTAATAATTGCAGAGAATGTACTAATTGTAGCATCTCCATCTGCTTGAGCCTTAGCAATAAAATTAGCTGCATCAATGCTACTACTTGCATCAATATTAATTTCTGATGTTACTGGGGCGATCGCTACACCACCAAACAACGCAAAATTATCGAGAAATTCTAAAATTGCTTCCCCTGTGTTACCATCTTTCGGGGTGAAAGCAGTATAAGCATCAAAAATAACATTACCGCCCTTAATTATAGCGGAGTTGAGATTCAGCTTGGCTGTATTGCCAAAATTAGCGCCAAATAATGTTGTTCCCCAAGTCTCCTCAACATTGATGGTAATATTTCCAGCCTGATAATTATTCAAGTTAGGCGTAATAACATTAGTTAGTAATTTACCATTATTAATATTTATAGTTCGCGCCTTAAAGCTAATTGCACCGGAGTTGCCAATAGATGCACTGGTTTCTGGATCACCAACAGTGGACATCTTGCGTGTAGAAACAACTCCATTGACATTTATACTGCTTGCAGGTCCGCCATTAATATAAAGATCGCCACCATTTGTGTATATTGATTCAATCGTAACTGTATCTCTCCCAGGATTGAGAACTTGGGATGTGCTAATTCTACCTACATCAATGCTGATACCATTAGTAATACTTGCTAATGAAAAGCTGGCATTCCTTGTATAACGACTAGTTACATCGATTGAAGTGTGTGCTGTATTTTCTCTATAATTAACCTCATTCCAATTTACAAGAACTTGTTGCTTATCTGTAGAGAGTTTAAATATAACATCTGTATCATTATCTATACCTCCCTGATAGACCAACTTACCGCTGCTATCAATACTGACAGAATCTAAAATACTTTTATAATAACTATTACTTAAACTATGAGTTTCAATACTTCCCGTTGCATATTCTAAAGTCCAATCACCACCTAAAGCGGTATTCCCAGTCAGATTCGTAGATCCTGCAACGTCTGCCCCCGTAATTTTACTGATATTTTTCAGAAATGCCTGTCCTGTTGTCTCTGCACCTACATTACAACCATAAAATAATAAATCACCATCAGGACTAAGAGCATTACCAAGACTATGAATAAATGTCTTATTTCCTGCTAAATTCCCCGTATTTAAAACATCGTTACCCAACTGTATACCACCTACAAAACCATGAGTAAACAGGTGAATAGCATCTAAATTTTGATAATTGCCTAAAACCTGGGTAATTTGGTTAAACTCATTACCTGTCTTATCCAGGACAAATATCTGCACATTCCGATCTAACCCTGCAATCAAATTTTGATAATCAGGTAATTGGGAATCAACAAAAGCTATTTCACTAATTCCTTGCAGTCCATAGGGGTTTTGTTCGCTATTCAAACCGATAACTGGGACTAAACTATTAGTGTTTGGTTGGGAATTTTCAGTAACCATATTATTATCCTTTTATTTTGCTTGAGTAATGTTTTACAAAAAAAATGTTTATTCATTAGAGAGGTATACAAATAGCAATCATTCAGAATTTTATAGATAAGTAGGTAGGCACAATTAAATATAACTATTGTTTGTGACTTCCATAAGTATTACTCACATATCTTGCCTTGGGAGCCGGGAACAGTAGGATAAAAAAAAGGTAAGAAATAGTACAAGCTTGTAAAAATCACATTCGACAAAGAAGATGCTACCCAGAATCATCAAATAACTTTTAAATTTCCTCTGTTTACAGCAGAACACATTTTTTTTGACAATCCAACAGTATATACACGCAAATATCTAAGTATATATGTGTATATTTGAATAATACTAAAAATTAGTAATTATACAGTTACTTGTTCTCAAAATGATATACTATGTTAGAGGGAGTAAAAATAATTGCAATAAATAACAGCAACAGTAGATGATAATCTGCCGAATCCAATAAGTGTTAATCAGATCAACATTTAATCTGTAGTTGATATTGTATTTGCTAACTATTACTTACCAAATTTTTCAGCTTCAGAATGACTGACTAAGAGGATGTTTTAAAACTTTTTTGTGTGTGATATAGCGGTTCTCGGTCGGATGAAATACAATGAGGGCGGGGTTTCCCCGCCCCTACAAGGTTTCTAATTTAATAACTGTATCTCATCTAAGTGCATACCGCTATATACCTGTAGATCCTTTTAAATCTCCTTTAAAAAGGGGACTTTGATAGATTTATTCCCCCCTTACCAAGGGGTTAGGGGAATATGAGAGTTTTTGATACACCATGAGGGACTTTTAAAACATCCTCTAAATTACCATTATCTAGTTTTTGTGTGTAAAGGATAGAAAATGAAAATCAAAATCAAAACCTTAACTTTAATTGCTTGCGCGGGTCTATTATCTGGCGCTATTAACTTAATCAAGGCAGAACCCAGTCAAGCTCAAACCACCATTCAAACAGGTGCGACATTTGTAACTAATGACAATACTCCTGCCTTGCGTGCAGCTTACAGTACAGTTTCCATTGGTGGTGCTGCTCACAGTGTGGCTTTAGAAGTTATTTATCCTAAAGGTGTGACTTTAAGTGGTCCTTATAAATTAGATTTAACCTGGAAAGATGATCCAACAGGAGTCTTATCAGCACCCGATCCCAATAACACTTTACTGACTAACGCTACTCTAGATCCTGGTACTGTAAACGTTAATGATAGCGTATTTGATGCCGTATCACTAGCAATCAAGAAAGCCACAACTGACAACAATTACCCCGCTGTCGGTTTGATTCTGGAAAAATTTGTTGGTCCTAATGGAGCTAGTGTAACTCTTGATTAAGCATTAAGCCAAGTTGCTATTTATCAATGTTGGGTGGGCAAACAATTGTTTCTACCCAAGTATAAATTAACCCCTCTTGTAAACCTCTCCCCGAAGCGGGGAGAGGCTTTGAAACCCCCCTTCCCAGCCTTCGGCACGCTGCGCTAACGTAGGGAAGGGGGGCAGGGGGGTTAAGTTTTTGAAGATTACTGATTTTATTTAATACTTTATGGCTAACGCCACGCTATGCCTCCGGCACACTTCGTGAACGCTATCAAACAACCTCTAAGCGTGACAGCAGAGGTATAGTATCTATCATGATAAGTAGGTTAGCATTGAAAATTGTCGTTATGGCAAGGCAAGAGGCAGGAGGCAAAAGGCAAGATTGAAGAGGGTTTGGGCGATTTTACTTTTCTTTACACAGATTGGTTTTATTGTGTTCACCTACTTATATCAAGTTAAAATCCTTATTCAATTCAGCAAGGTCGATGATCACTTCAGATTCTCC
>JANMEE010000221.1:0-7165 GCA_031376645.1 Dolichospermum sp. OTE_75_concoct_329_sub
CTTACAGATACAACTTTCCTGTACTTGCTTGTTTATTTTGCGTGTAGCACTCACTAAGTCAAGGGTATATAAATTCGCAAGCTCACCCTTGACTAAGTTCGTTAGCTACACTCAAATATCTTTTTAGCAAGTACAGGAAGGTATTGTCATGGGTTGGGATACCTATTTGTAGTTCGTAGTAGAATTTATTAAATAATTCGTTGAACAAATCATTAAACGATTTTATATACAAACAAAAAAGTAGAGAGTGTGCTTACACTTCCTACTTGTCTTTGCTTTGCTATCTTTAACTGACAGATTTTAACTTTTTAATGAAGTCTTCCATCATGAACTCATCGTCACCATAATCACTTTTGTGGTCAGGGAAACAGCCCTCTAACCATTCAATTACAAGATTTGTCTCTGTCTTATTTAGTCCTATCTTTTTGACTGTAGGTGACGCAACACAAGCTACTGTTATACTTGCATCTCTGCCATCATAATATTTCCTGATTATTGATTGTAGTTCCAGAATAAAAGCCATTGACTTACTATCAGTCCATTCATAAAAGCAATCCTCGTCAATATCCTCTAGCAATTCCTGACATTTAAGAACGTCAACTATCTCATATATTGTTTCTTGCATTGTACTAGCCATTGTAAAACTCCTATTTGTTGTAATTGGTTTGATTGATTGTCATAAGTAAAATCATTCAATAAATCATTAGATGAATCATTAAATGAATTTACTTATGAATGTTCCAAAATCCTGTCTATTTCTGATATCCCAAAGATTCTAAAGAACGCTTGACACGCTCACTTACATTACCCACCTTGTACCTTGAAAATTCAAGTTTCACTTTAGCTATTTTTATCAAAATATCAGCCTCTTCAATGTGATTTAAACCTACTTTTGGGCTACCGTTAACTAATTCCTCAAACCTTAATTCTTTAGCCGTCATACCGCACACAGCCTTAGTAATAGCATCATGAGCAACTGCACCATTGAAACCATTGTAATTACAGCAATTGCTAAAACTAATATGAGCATCCTTAACAAAGCCTCTGGACTCCAACCACGACTTTCTACTAGTGACACTTTCTTGTTCGTATTGTTCATTGGTTTTCTGGTTGTTAAAACAGTCGTCACAACGTCGTTTAAGTGATTCTTGAATACAAGCATAGGCTAAACTTTGTGCTAGTTTGTTGCCCTTAATAGCTTGCTGTAACCAAAATTCAGAAGCTATATCTATGCTGACTGCTTTGATTTTCCCATTTCCACCGCGTTGTGATTTTTTACCACTATCAAAATCAAAAATGAAAAAGCGATAACTATTACTGTCACTGGCTTTTAGCCGTTTTTGCTCCAAAAAACGTAAAACGTAAACTGACGATATTTCCACAGCCAAAGCTGCTTGAGATTGACTCATCACATAACTGCCATCTGGCAACATGAAAACTTCTATTTCTATACCAGATATCTCAATTCTTAACCTAACTGCTTTATTCATGACTTTTTAGTTTTGACTGGTTGTATTTTGCTTAGTGAATACCCTTTTAGGGTCGTTCCATCTATGCTGACTTCATAGTAAGTCCATACACCATTTATGTTGCTTAATTCTGGTACATGGAACCCTAAAAAAGTCCCTATTCTTGTTAATCCTCTAGTGTTAGTGAACTTAACCCTGTCTCCGATGTCAGGAACATACTCCTTTTTAGTTCTAGCCATTTACACATATCCCTAAACGACTTGTGTTGCTAGTTATTGAATAAAAGCATTCAATAACTAGCTTTATGGCTTATCTAAAAGGTGAACTTTGGTCTATTCCCTTGTCATCTATTACCCAAAAACCATCAAGGGTTTGCCTGATAATGCCTTCAAATTGCAAGTCAAGCAACATAATTATTACTTCTGATTCTGGCATTAAATCATTAAGCAAAAATTGCAATTGCTCAGTAGTAAATAACTCATTTAGAATCACATTTCGGATACTTATCTGCCAATTTCCAATTTTTCTTTTCAACTCATTAAGTTTTAAGTCGTCCATATTTAGTCCTTTTGTATTCTGCTTTGTGCCTGTTATGATCAGATTTATTAAATGATTCATTGAATGATTTGTTTAATAAATCTGATCATAAAGAATATCCCCAGTCCTAGCAATTAGTTGTAATATCCGGATAACTAGAATGGCATATCGTCATCATCAAAAATGTTTGAGCCTTTGACAGGGAATAAATGGATGTCTGGAGAACCTAAAGCAAAACGGCGATCGCCATCTACATATATATTCCCGTTTTTAAAAGCAAGATTAATTGACTCTTCTAAACAAGTAGGTGTCAGATAGCTTGCGTAGGCTAAAACGATATCTTTTGATGAGATACCAGGGCAATTCATTACCAAATCGCTAATTGAATTAGAGACAACTGATAGCAAGTATCTCCTTTCTGAAATCGCTATTTCATCTACGGGTATATCCCTGTAATTAGATTTTACACCAACCATATTTAGTCCTTTTGTAGCCTAATTTTCTAATAACTTTATGTGCATCTTTTTTCTCTTGAAAAGTTATTTGTTTAGATTTCTCAAGAGTATCAAGATGTATTTCTAACTCAGCTAAAGGTAAATAATTGATGTGCATTACTTCCAGTTCTTTAAATCGGGTAACAAGCCATTCTTCCATTAATATTTCGATGACGCTTTGAGTTTCTTGTTGCATTAGTTTGCTCCAGTAATTTTCGATTAATTCAATTGATTTACTGGCATCAGTAAATCCATAGATAAGTGCGTGTACCGCTGCTAAATCCGTACTAATTGTTTTTTGAGATTCACTTATTTTCCATTTTCTTCTACTAGCACTATTCCGAAATGCGACATAGCTTAAACAATTGTTTCTGTTATGCCAAAAATCAAAAAACAGTCCAGGGAAGCCAGAAAAATCGTAATCATTAATGGAATCTATGGCTATATTTTCTATTCCATCAATTTTTTTATGATGCAATAGTAGCAACCTGCGTTGCAATTCTGAAAATTCAGGGTCTAAATGAAGCGGTTCTACAGATGATATTATCTTTGGACAAAATACATGAAATACTTTGTTAGTTCCATCTGTATTAGCTATCATCACTTTGTCGGTGTTTCTGTTATATCCAAACAGTAGTAATTGATATAATCTAGGGTCACGGCGTAAAGTATCAGCCCCTAAATTATCCCAACATAAAATAGCCCCGTCCCTCTCGTATTGCTTGTCATCATCCAACCAGCGCATAAAATCCAAGGTGTTTCTGATACTAGGAAAGGTATCGGAAGATGAAAATGTGTATTCTTGGTTATGCAAGTATGCAGCAATTAAAGAAAGTGTTGATTTTCCAGAACCAGGCAAGCCATAGCTAAACAAAATTGGAACTACTTTTGACCATTTTTGACTAATCATCAAATAGGCGGTTGCTATTTGATAATAATCATCGTCGTCAAAGTAAATGAAATTCTTGATTAGTGATTCCAATTGCTTTCCAACTGGCTGGTCATTGCCTACTGTTAAACTTACCCAGTTAGGTAATAAATCGCCGATAAAATCCTTTGGGTTAATGTATTCTTCTGGATTGTATTCTTGCATTGTTTTCTCTTGTAAGTAAATTCATTAAACAAATCATTCAATGAATTATCTAATGAATTTACTTATGAATAACGAATAAATAGATTACCTTGTCAATTTATCCAGCCAGTTGAGATTAAACTCAACTATGTCGCTACCCCCGCTAGAGACAAATTCTAAAAGTGATTTGTAGTCTGGTAAAGGTACATTCATTACCGCAGATAGTTGCTCTAGCTTATATGCCATTAATTCGCTTTTCTTGTCCTTCTCGGATTTGTAATTTTTTGCACCACCAACAGACCCAGCTTTCACTTCTTCTAGTTCAAAGGATTTAGGTACTTCTACTAATTCCATAGCATATCTATGCTGTTCAATTGCCATAGCACCATCTAGCTTACCTTCTATCAAATAGTTAAGCATCCCGTCAAATCTAAATCTGATAGTGCCAGAATAGGCTTTAGTGATGTCTAAAATATCAAACCTACCACAAAGATATTTTTCTAAAACTGATTGTTTAGCCGTCTTAGACTCCCCTTTCCAGGTTGTAGTATGCTCAGGAATATTTAGTAATCTGATAATTACTGTTTCACCCTTTACAGCCTTCTCTTTGAAATTTTCTTTAATGCCAGTGGTGTGGGATTGAATTGCGCCAGTCAATAAATAATGTGTATCAGTTTTCTGATATTGCAATTCACTAAAAGTAATCTGACAACTTAGTTCGGAGTCAATATTTTTGGGTGAATATAATCGAGCGTATTTTTGACCTTTATCTGTTTGTGCAGGGTAATAACTGAAAGTCATTTACAGGCTCCTTTTGATAAAAATGTATGAACTTTTTTTTTGGCTGCTAATGTTTGAGCTTGCGTATTAGCACTTGGTACTACCTCAATCATTTTGAGTTTTTTGGCGATTTCATCGTCACAACTCAAAAGAACTTTTTCAAGGTAAGAAGGATGTGAGTTACAAAGCAAGGCTAATTGCATTTTTAAAATACGCAGTCCATGAACATCACCCTTAACCCAGTTGCCTTTATATTCAATCAAGGCTAAAGGGTCTTTTGGCTTGATACGCAACACTGCAAAATCAAAAATCCAATCTATTTTACGTATTACTTGAAAAGTAGCGATTCTAACCGGAAATTGCCTAATCAAAACAATTTTATTGTTTATAGCAAGGTTTTGATTAATGTCATCAACTACAGGCTTTAGCACACGATAGTAAAAATAAAATTCTTCCTTACTATCCCAATGTTCCCAATCGCCACAATCCCTAGCACCAATACTCAACTTATCAGCTACAGTTTTTGTTCTTGGGCAATACCAAAATTTCTTGCTTCTACTCTTCATTCTGTGAATCCTGTTTTTTTTCTGTTTGCATGACTTTATAAGCCATAGACAGAACCTTCATTAATTTGTTAAAATCCCCACTTTCATTACCTATTTGCAACGGCAACAATACTTTTTTAACCAAGTATTTAATTAAATAATCTTGGTCGTAAGTGACTTCTAAAAGTATCGGGTTCTCTGCCTGTCCCATACCTTTTTTTTTGCCATAGAACATCCGAGTGCAAGCATCAACTCGTAGCAATTCTGGTAACAGCCCGTGTCGGTACGGATTGTATAATTGCTTGCTCCACAGGATTTTCGTAGGCGCATGCGATACCGCTGACTTCGTGTCTTCTTTTGACTCCATAGTGTTCATAATAGAATTCATTCAACAAATTATTCAATGAATTGAAACAAGACTCAAACAGACTAGTGGTTAAGTGTTTATTCCTTACATTCACAATGTAAAAAAAAAAACAACTCTGTCAATAGGGGGATGTATCATTTTTTAATGCCAAAATGGCTAAAGCCGGTGCTAAAAGCCGACTTGAGCTGTGTATATATTTATTCAACAAATTATCTGATGATTTATTGAATGATTTATTAGATAAATTTATATATGAATAAAAAGCTAGTTAAATCAAGGGCTGCACCGATCTTTGTCTAGCTTATGCAGGGTTGAGCGTAAATTAACTATCTATGCCCTCGTACTGGTAGACGCTAATATCTAAATTCTCAAACCACTTTGGTACACTAATTTCTATTTGATAATTAATGGTTAATTTTTCAAAAATAATAATATTGCCACCAACCGATAATGTTTTATTTTCATTTAATTTATGATTAGTAGTGCCTATGGGAATAATACGATTTAATGTACCAGCGTATACCCATTGCGAGCCAGATGGAATGTTAGTATTAACGTCAATAGAAATAATTGATTTATCAAAAACAATTGGCATTAACAATGGCTGAATAGGCGCGTAAATTATATTTCCATTACCATCATAAGTTGAAGGTATAGAATTACTATATACCAAGGAAAAATTAGTTTCTAGTAATTCTATATTTCTTGTCATTATCTACGAGTCTCCACTAATACGGTGTATTGTTGACCGTAACCAAGAACTAATTTAGCCGTACCATTCTCCCCGACTATTGCATTTTTCTCTGATTGAGTATCAAAAATAGCAGAATAAGCAGCTAAGATCGTACTCATGTTGACTTTAGCCGCAGTAAAGCCCTCTGAAGCAGCAACGCCAATAAACGGAACGCTTCTATGTGATTTTCCGTTCTTAGGGTCATAAAATTTTACGTATCTTCCGTGTCCTTGTGTTTTTGGCACAACAATGGGAGTTGAGTCACCGTAAACTGTTACTAGTTTGATAATTGGAATCTTGTTTCCTTTTAAGGGAAGAGGCACGGCGACAGGACTACCAGATAAAGCAGCAAATTGCGCTGTCGTCAATAGTCCTAATTTTGCAAATGCAGCGTCTGTACCAGACCCAAAGATACTTAAATTAGATTCTAGTACAGGGATTTCTAAATACCTCCCTATACTAAGCGGGTCACGGTAATAAGCATTGATATAGTCCGTGTCCTTTGCAACGTAAGTCTTGCTTCTGTCTGTGGGATTAGACCGCTTATAAGCCTCCCTTTCTCTTGCTATTTTTGCTTTTTCTTCGTAGTAAGCAGCCGAACGCCTTTTAGTCATGACAGTTTTAGTAGTTGATTAATTTGAATATACGGCTTAATTTGATTGATTTTTTACCCGGAAACCTAATAGGTTTTTTGTGATTTTCTAAATTGTTTTTAGTTGCGATTAAAATTATTCAATAAATTATTCAATGATTTATTTAATGATTTTATTTATGAACAAAAAACAATAAATTAGCGAAAAATAGTATATAACAGCTATATACACATTTAGATGCACTTACTCATGCCTAAGCATACATTACAAGAACTGTTCGGCGCAAACGCTGCCCAAACAGCTACTACTATTACCATTGCAAAAGCAGATTTACCTACTCTCACCGCAAGCGCAAATAATACAGGTAGTCAGATTTTGACGGCAATTGCTATTAAAGCTAAAGATGTAGCAACGCAAGCTGTTTATGACGCTGACACAGATAAATCTATTTATGTAGGGAGTGGTTTTGATTCCCTGTCAACAAGAGGCAACACAGCGTCCAGGACTACTCAAATTGTCATTAACATGACAAAACCTGACACAGCAGCAACTTTAGACGCGGATGATTACTAATG
>JANMEE010000257.1:0-2527 GCA_031376645.1 Dolichospermum sp. OTE_75_concoct_329_sub
CAGGATTTAAGGATTAACAGGATGTTCTATTTATTAATCTTGGTTATTCTGATTTTGATAATTTAAAATTCATTGTCTGAATCAGGATTTACAGAATTTAAGGATTAACAGGATGTTCTATTTATTAATCTTGGTTATTCTGATTTTGATAATTTAAAATTCATTGTCTGAATCAGGATTTACAGAATTTAAGGATTAACAGGATATTCTATTTATTAATCCTAAAAATCCTAAAATCCTGGTTATCCTGATTCAGATATTATTCCATTTCTTTAATAATATTCATGGCTATGGTTAAGCTAGAAATTGCTGATCTGTTGGCTTCCACACCCGCCCAGAAATGAATTTCAGGGCTAATAACCAAAGTTTACTCAAGTAAACTGGGGATATTTTCAGATTTTTAGTCATCAAAAGACAAATTTTGTTATTAGACAGGGAATTTATTCCCTGGCGGGTTATGGATTTTGCGGAAGACAGCTATAGCAGCAAATTAAGCAATCAAACTGAAATTACTACTACTGAGAGTGATATCAGGATTACCTAAACGGGCAAATTCAAACACTGTTCCTGTACCCAAAACGTTTCCGTCTTGGTTATAAAACAGACTTCCCGTACCTTGACTAAAGACAATACGAGCGTTAGTAGCATTGACAAATTCATCATCACTAACAACTGCAAAGTCAGTTAAAGCCTGTCCGACAGTATTAGTGATGGCATTGAAAGTGATTTTACTTAATACAATCTGATCAATTCCTGCTTCAAAATCGCTAATGTAATCAACGCCTAAGCTGGTAGCAAAGACACTAGAGCTTTGAAATAGATATTTATCATTACCAACTCCACCGTTGAGAATATCATTACCTGCCCCTCCCCAAAGACTGTCATCTCCTCCTAACCCTTGCAGTTGGTCATTTCCATCACCACCACTGAGGATATTATTCAGTGTATTACCCGTGAGACGGTCATTTCCTGTGCCACCTGTAGCATTTTCAATCACATTATTAGCAGAGAGAATCAGTTTAAGATTACTATTGACCGTTTGTGAAGTTGCAACACCCAAATTCACATTTACAGCAGCAGTCGTCCCAGTAAAGTCAAGATTATCAATACCCCCTGTTGTTGTTTCCGTAATTGTGTCCGTTCCCAAAGCTGTAGTTGCTAGGAAACGATAAGTATCATTTCCATCAAGACCTGTGAGAGTATTGTTGGCACTATTACCTTGGAGAACATTATCCCCGGCATTACCTGTACCGTTGATAGCCGCTGTTCCGGTTAAAATCAAGTTTTCCACACCACTGGGCAGAGTAGTAGTCACAGAAGCATTGAGGGTATCGGTGATATTTGTGGTAGCCGTTTTTGCAGCGCCAGGGGTAGCATTGGTGGCAGTAGTCAAGTTGAGAGTAAAGGTTTCATTAGCTTCATTTATGGAATCATTGAGAATAGGAATATTGATCACTTGACTGGTAACACCAGGGTTAAAGGTGAGAGTTCCGCTGGTGCTGGTATAGTCTGATCCTGCTATGGCTGTACCGTTAGCAGTGGCATATTGGACAGTAATAGTTTGGCTGCTGGTTCTGGAAAGAGTAACGGTATAACGAACGTTTTGAGGGTTGGTATTACCTTCAACTATGGTCTGGTTAGCACTGAGGTTAAGATTAGGTAATAATTCATCATTAGTAATAGTTCCTATGACGGCTGTTGTTGTCCCAATGGTGTAACCTGTTCCTGTTGCTAATGTTAAAGCCACAGTTTCATCACTTTCAACAATTGTATCTGCTGTGGGGTCAATGGTTAAAGTGGCTGTACTTGCACCCGCAGCAAAGGTAATTGTTTTACCCGTTCCTGGAGTTGCACCTGTATAGTCGGTACTGTTGGCTGTCCCGGCAATGCTGTAATTGACGGTTAAAGCATTGGTGGTAATGCCACCATCTCGGGTGAAGGTGTAAATTAGGTTAGTTGTACCATCTTCTAGGACGCTGGTGGGCGATACTGCTAAGGTAATGATGGGAAGAGTATAGCTAAAATAAGTTCCTGTGAGACTCAAACCTGTTTGATTTCTGACTGTACCAATGAGTTCATCTAGTTCTGTTCCGGGTTTATTGATTAATATTTGAGTGTCTACACCGACAACAGCCAGCAGGTAATTACTGCTTGCTCCTTGAAGCTGAATAATATCTCCCTCCGCAATGTTGAAGTCGGTAATGTCGGCATAGTCGTTACCACCATTAGCTAGAGTATTGCCATCATCATAATAAACCTTGGTAGCATTTCCTAAGATAAAGCGATCGCTTCCTGCTCCACCTGTGAGGCTATCTATTTCTCCTAATCCGGGAGTAAGACTTGCTCCATTACCTGCATCAATAGTGTCATTACCATCACCTGCATTAATGCTATCGTTCCCATCTCCAGTATTAATGCTGTCATTACCACCACGTGCAGTAATGCTATCGTCCCCAGCACCACCATTAATCGTATCATTACCATCCCCCGTAATGATATTGTCATTAGCACCTGTTCCCGTAATTTG
>JANMEE010000261.1:0-10394 GCA_031376645.1 Dolichospermum sp. OTE_75_concoct_329_sub
ATCAGTTATTCCGTGAACTCTACGGAATCTCATCAGGATTAACTGGTAAAAAACAGATTTCCCCTATCTGACGCACCATAATCCATCAGTTATTCCGTGAACTCTACGGAATCTCATCAGGATTAACTGGTAAAAAACAGATTTCCCCTATCTGACGCACCATAATCCATCAGTTATTCCGTGAACTCTACGGAATCTCATCAGGATTAACACCGATAGATTTCAGATAAGCCGCTAATTTTTCTTTTTGTTGGCGTTCCTGGTTTGCCCTTTGCTGTTGTTCATCTGCCCTTTGTTGTTGTTCGTCTGCTCTTCGCTGTTGCTCATCCGCTCGTTCATTGCCAGTTAACAACATCTCACCATCTCCAGTCCACCAACGTAACCAGGGTATTTCCGTATCTTGTTGAATCCCCAACTCCACTCCCATAGGTGGAATCGGAAAATGCCCTCGTTCATTACCCGACATTTTCTTATACTTGCCATCTACAAGATGATAGACCTCAACCGATGATTTTTCTAACTCATAAATAGCATAAAAAGGAATCCTAATTGCCTGTTCATATACCCAAAATTTACCAGCTTTCTTTGTTTCTCCAGTTTGGTCATCAATATCATGTAATGAGGTAGTATCTCTTTCTTCTGAACCATCACCAGAAACAAATTCTATAGCAATTAATGGAGCAACAATTTCCTTCCACATCACATAAGAACGACGATATGCTCCTGCTAATAAAGGGGCAACATGGGGAACATAAAACCAATCTGGTGCTTCTGCTCCTCTTACTAGTGGTTCTGTAATTCGCCAATAAATACCACTATCTTGTCCAATACAATAACGTCCGTCGGGATGTAGTTTTTTTAAAATTGGTTCTATAGAAGTTGTGAGAATGATACTTTGTGGTAGTTCTTGAAAGTTCTTCACAAAAGTTCCATCTGAATCTGGCAATTGTGTATGGTCGGGGAGTGTGATTTGATCGTGTTCAGATGTAGTTGGTGGTGCAATGATTGGTTTTGTTAATACCATAGCAACTTCATCGCCTTCATTTATTTTTCCTAGTTTAACATAGTCCTAGCCGCAGATTTCTACGAGTCACAAAAAGCGATCGCGTAAGCACTGCTGCAAGTAGATCGCATCTTTCGAGGCATCTATGGGATTTCGTCAGGATTAATACCCAAGGTTTTCAGGTACGCTGCCAGTTTTTCCTTTTGTTGTCGTTCTTGGATGACTAAAGCCTCAACTTCTTCTTTAGCAGCACGTTCTTGTTGAACCAATTCTTGAGCATTGTCAGCCCGTTCCTCAGCCGTGGGATACCTCACCCCAGAGTGATCGTACCAATAAACCCACTCCCGTTGCCAACCGCCTTGATTTCCCTGCTCACAACCAATTCCTAACCCCACTTCCGGCATCCAGAACACTTGACCATTTCCTGGCAACAGAGAAACCGATGGAACTAATTCATACTTGCTATCTACCAATTTATAAACTTCTAAAGATTGGTGTTTTTTATATAATCCTCTTCTCCCACTCAAGGGATTGTAAATCACATAATATAAAATCCCTAAGTCTTGATACTCTAACAACTTGCTATCATATTCGCCATTATATTTATGAGAAACTACTTCCATTACCAAAGTTGGCAATACTTTTTCTTCCCATAATAAATAACTTAATCTACCGCCTTCATTCTTGAGTCTTTCCACTCCTAAAGCCAAAAACCCATCGGGGACAATTGATTTAGATTTTATTGGTTCTTCTGTGTTTGGTTCATAGTAAACGCACATATCTACTCCCCAGAACCAATCCTGGCGAGCGCTCCAAATCCATTTTAATAAATTTAACAGTAGATTGGGAATATCATTTTGGAGTTCATTATCCACTGGGGTTTCGTCGCTGTCGGGTAAGTCTTCTGCTGTGGGCAGATTTTGGTATTCATAAGGTGTTGTAACCATAGCTTTTTCGCCTTTGTTACTTTCGCTTATTATATTAACTCATTTGGTTGTCATCCCTAATAGACATCTGGTGAAAATGAATGTAAAGACGTTCCATGGAACGTCTCTACAAGGGTTTCAGAAAAGGCATATTTAATTTCTGGAGATGTCTAATAGTTAAATTTCATCGGGATTTATACCTAATGATTTTAAATAGCTGGCTAACTTTTCTTTTTGTTGCCGTTCTTCAAGAGCGATCGCCTCAGCTTCTTCTTTAGCAGTACGTTCTCTAAGAGCGATCGACTCGGCTTGTTGTTGGGCTAAATTTGCTTGAAGCACTAAAGCCTCAGCTTTTTCTTTAGCAGCACGCATCTGATCTGCCCGTTCCTCAGCAGTGGGATACCTCACCCCAGAGCGATCGTACCAATAAACCCACTCCCGTTGCCAACCGCCTTGATTTCCCTGCTCACAACCAATTCCTAGCTCTATCTCCGGCATCCAGAACACTTTACCATTTCCTGGCAACAGAGAAACCGATGGAACTAATTCATACTTGCTATCTGCTAATTTATAAACCTCTAAAGACTGGTGTTTTTTATATAATCCTCTTCTCCCACTCAAAGGATTGTAAATCACATAATATAAAATCCCTAAGTCTTGATACTCTAACAACTTGCTATCATATTCGCCATTATATTTATGAGAAACTACTTCCATTACCAAAGTTGGCAATACCTTTTCTTCCCATAATAAATAACTTAATCTACCGCCTTCATTTTTGAGTCTTTCCACTCCTAAAGCCAGAAAACCATCGGGAACAATTGATTTAGATTTTGCTGGTTCTTCTGTGTTTGGTTCATAGTAAACGCACATATCTACTCCCCAGAACCAATCCTGACGATAGCTCCAAATCCATTTCAATAAATTTAACAGTAGATTGGGAATATCATTTTGGAGTTCATTATCCACTGGGGTTTCGTCGCTGTCGGGTAAGTCTTCTGCTGTGGGCAGATTTTGGTATTCATAAGGTGTTGTAACCATAGCTTTTTGGACTTTGTTACTTTCGCTTATTATATTGTTTTAGTGCCAATGATTCCATCCTATACTGTTACAGGTGTTTTTACAAATACAGAAAACAAATTTATCCCAGGTGCAAGAGTGGAAGCGATACCTATAAACACAGGTAAAACGATTATATCCATTACCAATGATGCAGGTGTATTTTATTTGGAACAGTTAGCACAAGGAACATACAATTTATTTGTTAATGGTAAACCAGCTAATCCCAAGACTTTAACCATTGATGGTAAGTCTAAATCTTTTTCGGAAATTAACCCACTTGTAACAATACCTTAGACGGTTATTATCTGGGTTTCTTTTGCGGAAAAGGGATATTTAGAGATTGATGAAAATCTTTCTGTACCTTGTGTGTGAGACGATGGGAAACTTGACGGACAATTTGATTGAGGATGCGATCGCCTGTAGATTGAATTAAAGAAAGGGATAATCGCTGAATAAATCTGGGAAACTGTAATTCAACAACTAAATCCAACTCCCATTCTACCCGTGTAATCCCATCTAAATCACCTATCAATTTTGTTGATGATTTGTAATCCACTTCATAACCAGGTGCTTCGTAATCAGGTACAGGAATAGTCCGGATTTGGAATTGATGATCTTGGGGTTTTAACAACTCCAAGCCAATTTTTGGTTCTACATCGTAACCAAAAGCACCAAACTTACCCACTGCTAAAGCATAACTATTTTCCCCTAGCGGGTGTACCTTCATCGGTTCTGCACAACGGACAAACCAGGAAGCGTGAGTATTAAAATACTCCTCTACCTGCTTCACAGGTGCATACATTTGCATACTATCTTGATAATTTCCATAGAATTTAGTTAGACTAAGATGATCTTTTCTTAAACCAGTATCATCCGCTACTTCCCAGGGTTGATATTTGCTATTGTTTGTAACCATAAATTTGTTTTTTGTATAATTTAAAGTTTGTGTATATTAATCATTCCCAATTTAGGGAAGTTTTTTCAGGTGAAAATCCAATGTTTACGAAAATCTTAACAACTTGTCATTAACTTCACATAAACAACATGAACTGATTATGTAAAGCAAATAGTCCTATTAATATTAAATCGGCGGTTAGAAACCGCATCTACACAGGCAAAACCCACCTTCGTGGGTTGAAAACAAATAGTTTTTCTCAGTCCACGGAGGTGGACTTTGTTTGTGTAGCCGCGACTTCTAGTCGCCAGGGCTTCTGATAACCGCTATATCTGGCATTTTATGACTATCTTTATCATTTTCATACAATAGTTGATATTGTAGCTAAATAACCAAATATATTATCATAGCAATATTACTGAAGTTTTTAATTTTCACCAAAGCAGAGTGTAAATTTTCATGATTAGTCAAAAGAAGAAATTGAGAGGAGTGGAATTCTGAAAAGCTTTGAACTTAAAGGTGTAGAAAAACTCATTGCTCCCATAGCCGCACTTTTGGGCTTTGTGTACCTGTTTCAGTGGTATGTTTTTGGAGATATACAATTATCCACCGAACCTATATTTACCAGAAAACAACCACCCCTAGTCATGAAAGGTGGGAATCCTTATATTCGGGCGTTAATGCGAACCATTTCCGCTAGTGAAGCTAGTGGTAATCGTCCCTACTCCCTCTTATATGGTGGTGAGCAGGTTAATGATCTCAGTCAGCATCCTCAAAAATGTGTCACTATCATCACAGGACCAAATACGGGTAATTGTTCCACAGCCGCAGGTAGATATCAAATTATTAATACTACATGGTATCAAATTGCACCCCGCTATCACCCAAAACCTATGCAAATGATGCTGTGGACTAATTATAGTTTTGAAGCAGAGTATCAAGATGCTGTAGTTTATCGTTGGTTGAATGATTCCAAAGTTTGGGGTGTAGATATCCCTAAACTATTACAGCAGCAAAAGTTAAATGACGTTTTACGGAAACTTTCTCCCACTTGGACAAGTTTAGGATATGGGATAGAAAATAATTCTGTTAGCAGTTCCTTACCTAAAATTTATCAGCAAATCTTAAAAGAAGAATTAACCCAAAATACAGAAGTTAAAAATATAAAATAAAATATGGTAGGGGCTAGGTTTCCCCGCCCTCAATTGTATTTCATCCGACCGATAACTTATCCGGTGTGCATTGCCCACCCTACACTACTTAAAATTTTTCAAATATCATTTATGATTTCCATATCACAAATCAACCAACTATTAACCCTAAAATCAAGTATACTAGAATCAGTAATTAAGTGTTAATAACTGCTATGGTATTACTTCAAGAATTATCAGAATTGTTGCAAGCAGAAGATCCAGAAGAACGACAAATTATCACTGGCGTGAGTTGGGAAAGTTATGAAGCTTTGCTTAATGATTTAGGTGACAGCTTGGAATATAGAGTTACATATTTAGACGGAGTTATAGAATTAATGTCACCAAATCGCCGCCATGAAAGTCGAAAAAGTGTTACTGGATCTTTACTAGAAATTTACTTTCAAGAAAAACGTATTCCTTATTTTCCCCTTGGTTCTACAACTTTCCGTAAACAAGCAAAAAGAGGTGGAGTAGAACCAGATGAATCTTACTGTATAGGTATAGAAAAAGAGTTTCCTGATCTGGCGATTGAAATTGTTTTTAGCAGCGGAGGAATTGATAAATTAGAAGTTTATAAAAGATTAGGTATCAAAGAAGTATGGTTCTTTATCAATAATCAATTTACGGTTTATCATCTGCGTGGTGAAAACTATGAACTGGTGGCGCATAGTGAATTATTACCAGATTTAGATTTAACAGCGTTAGCACAATATGTAATTTCTGATTATCCTTTAGATGCCGCAATAGCTTTTCGGGAAAAAATAAAAATGCTTTAGCAAGAGGGTGATTACTATTTATCGGCAGTTAACCATTAATCCATAAAAATTTTATCCTGCAATTTTGCTGACACAGGCATAAACACTTTTGACTGAACAGATTTTAGGACTTGCAAGCCATTTAAGTTTTGCAAACAATCTAAAGCTGCTTCCCGAATCATTACTTCCTTTTCCTGACTTAGTAGCAGTTGCAAACATTCTATAATATCTTGTTGTATTGCTGTATCAACACGCTGACGGGTAATCAACTTATTGAGTTGGCGCATAGAAATTAACCGTTTTAAAGGATCTTTTTCGGTTAAATTGTTTAACAATTGATCAAGATAATCTTCCTCTCGATTTCCTTGAAAACTGCATATTTGCCACACCAGCAAAATTAAAGTTAACAGCGTTCCCATACCTTGAACAATAGCGCCAGCAGCTAACCAATGACTGGGAGCATCAACCCAAATTGCCGAAGCCATGTAAGTGATCACAGTCGCAATACCACCACTAACAATAGAATAAGCTAACCGACTGTTAGTGCTACTCATCAACTTGCGGATTTCTAACCAGCGTAATTGCCAGTTCCATTTTTGTATTGAGTAAGTAATTACCATAATCCCAATGCCAACAATAAGAGCTAACAGCAATTGCCAACTCCAAATCAGCATAGCCACAATAATTGTTAACAATCCCAGTAAAACACCGGGTTCAGAGAAATGCCTGAAAATGTTATTTTTTGGGATTCCTGTCTTAATTTCTGAGATTTGATGAATGAATTGTCGCCAAGAAGACGAAGCCTGTGCCACAGTATTTACCTACTTGATTACAAAATTATTAATGGATAGTTTTTGCAAATAATGAGGATGAAATCAGGAAAATTTCACCCTTAAACAGATATTATTTATCCTGTAACCGGATATCAATTACAGACGCATTGAAGTTATAGTTAAAACCTTCTAATTCAAAAGGCATCCCAATTTTTACCTTGTTATTACCAAGAACTGGTCCATCTTTAGTAACTGTAGCTTTACCTTCTAAGGTCAAGATAAAATCTGTACTAAAGTTATTCTTTCTCGGATCTGGCAATTCTTTCACAGAACCATCTGGTTGACCAATAGTCAGCATTCTATCTAACTGTTGCACAGATTTAATCCCAATTTGACCATAGGGTTGATTGCGGATAATTACATTGGTTTTACCACCTTTTGTGAATCCTGCTTTTAATAACTGTTGAGGATCACGAACATTGAGGCCACGCACCAGCAAATCCACCTCAATTGGTACTGTTTTTGCACCTACTTGAGCCACAGAACCGGAAGTACCGGGGAAAATAAAGATACCTACTATCACTAGCAAAATTACTAGTGCAGCCCCTAAATCTAGTAGGTTGATTTTACCGAACAAGCGACCTTTGGAATCTAAAATAGCCATAACCAGGTTTGGATAAGTTGCAGTTAAGTTTTCAGCTAGGTAATTGATTGTACTAACAATTTTTTTAAGTGATCTACAATCTTGATCACTAAATCAGAATTGATAAAAGCTAGGCGTTATGGTTATGCGATAGTTTATCATAGTTGCAGCAGTTCCGGTGTCATCCTAGCAGTAAGTTATTGCAATTGACTATTGGCACTATCTTGAGTTGAAAATGCAACTTAGTAAGTTGAAAATTCGTCCTCTAAATTTAAGTTGTCACACCAAGCTAGTATCACTAAATTATGATTAACTACAAAAGATTTTGGACAAATTACCGCTCATGGCAGCGTCAGTGTTTATATCCGTTAATTTCTGTAGGCGTTGCTTTGAGTATATGCCTGAGTACATCCTTACCAAGTAAAGCTATAGATTTATTACCGCTTTTATTTCAAGGCGTGCAGGTATTTAACCTATCTAGGATGTCTGATAGTCAGGAAGTTAATCTTGGCCAGCAAATGAATCAGGAATTAGAGCAAGAAGTCAATATTTCTAGTAACTCACAGTTAAATAGTTATATTGAGCAAATAGGTAGCCGTTTAGCAGCTAATAGCGATCGCCCAAATCTCACTTATACTTTCCAAGTAGTGGAAGATCCGGCTGTGAATGCTTTCGCTACTACGGGAGGGTTTGTTTATGTCAATACAGGATTAATCAAAGTCGCAGACAATGAAGCTGAACTAGCTAGTGTATTGGGTCATGAAATGGGTCACATTGAAGGCAAACATTTACTCAAACAAATGCGAGAAAAAGCGGCAATAAATGGTATAGCTAGTGCAACAGGGTTAAGTAAAAGTAAAGCTGTAGGTCTTGGGGTACAACTAGCACTAAATCTTCCTCATAGTCGTAAAGATGAATATGATGCTGATAGGAGAGGATTAAGAACCCTTACTCGAACAGGTTATGCTCCATCAGCAATGGTTTCTTTTATGAAAAAATTACAGAGAAGCAGTTCCTTACCCACATTTTTAAGTACACATCCTGGCGCAAGCGATCGCGTTGTAGCACTCCAAAAACAGATTAACAATCAACCAAGTTATAAAAATAATGGTTTAGATAATACAATCTATCAATCTAAAATGAGAGCATTTTTGCAGTAATTATTTTTATTTTCTATGGCGGCGACTACCTACGAATTCCTGTGGCTGCACAATTGTAATTACCTCATCCCAAGTTAGAGTCCGCACTGCCCTACTAAACACATTAGCCTGATGAACCAACTTATTAGTAATATCCAACCCCGTCAACCAACCGCTACGAGGATGATAAGCACCAGTATCAATATCTAACCATCCCTGCCCCTGTGCTAAATTACCAGGAGGAACACCAGGTAAAGTAAAAGTTATAGTATGACCAACTATAATCAACTTATCTACAAAATATGGTTGTTCTATCTGATGAAACTCATCTCTAATCCAACATAATTGCTCCGACGTTTGTTCTTGGAGAGTTCTTTTCGGATCAACACCTGCATGAGCTAACCAAAAATCTCCCAAATCTAAGTATGTAGGTAAACTCTCAAACCAATCTAGATGTTTTTTAGGAATTGTCGCAGATTGGTAACTAGCAATAGTAGCCTGTCCTCCACTATATAGCCACGTTTGCATATGTGCTGACGCAACATTCTTGCTAGTCATAATATTTAATAACATCATTTCATGATTACCTAACAAACAAGGGTAATCATTTTTTTTAACAAACTCAACTACTTCGGCACTTTTGGGACCACGATCAATTAAATCTCCCAAAAAATAGACTTGATCTGCTGATGCCGGGGCTATTGCCTCCAACAGCAACATCAAACCTTCATAGTGTCCATGCACATCGCCAATGACAACCCTACGCTGACTAATTTCGCTCATTTGCTTTTAGCTTAAATGAATTATCTGAATATTTTGACTACACTTCTATCTGTCTAATTTCCGTTAAAAAGGTCAAAAAAACTTGACTAAGTTATGGTTTATTTAATAATTATGTAGACATTTGGTTAACTTGCCAAGTTCCCATAGAGATAATTACTAATACTTAAATCTCTTAGTTATATATGAATTGCCATACTTAAGCAAGCCCGCTCTCAGTGAAAAATATTACAAACTTAAGTTTTTAATCTTCATTTTGCAATAACCACAAACCACTATAAGTCATTCCCGAATCATCTGGTTGCACCAATAAAAAATGCAACCCCCGACTTAGCTGTTTTCGCTCTTGGTACAACTTCCCAGCAGCAGTAACTTCCTCATCTTCAAAAGTTGCTAAAACCCACCTATCTACCAAACCAGCCTCTAACACCAAACCATCAGGCGTACCAGCCATATAGTTTAATGATACAGGATTACTTTCCTTTAACCACTGCGCTAAACGCATAGATTTTCTTCCACCGTAAATTACCACCCCAGGTATAGGCACTGTTGAAGCTAAACCTAGATTTATTGGCTGGAGAAACTCTGGTATCTGTAAAATAGGAATTGGCCGTTCTCTAAATTCATCCACAATATCACCAGAGGTCATCGTCGCAAAACGCCATTCTTCCCCCCAGAGATTTTCTGGTAATGGTACTGGTGGTAGTTTGTCCACAGTTACAGGATATTTTTTCGCTTCTAACCACTGTTTTAACGCCAAAGTTCTGCGAGTAGCTTCAACCTTTATACCTAAATTATTTCCCGCAGTTGTAATTAAACTTAAAGACTGAGGACGAAATACTTGAATTAAATCTGGTAACTTTTCCCTACCTGCTAATTGTAATTGTTGAGCAACCCAAGTAGAGTTAGCCTGTGATTGCGGACAACTGGCCACAAACTCAAAACTGCGAGTTGCATCACAAACTAATAATTCCCATAATACCTGCCCTTCGGCATTTTGAAGCGGACTACGATAAAAATCAGCCTGCCAAATCAGACTCATAAAACCTCGGGGAATGTGGGAAACTCAGTCCCTTTAGGGCTGAGAGGGAAGCGACTCAAGGGATTTTAATCCCCGTCAATCTTAAAATGCGTAATCATAGCCATCTTTGCGGTGAATGATTTTGCAGTATTTATAACTAATACCCTGAACTAATTTTGATGCGGAAATATTGAAAGAACCTGT
>JANMEE010000267.1:0-23217 GCA_031376645.1 Dolichospermum sp. OTE_75_concoct_329_sub
TTTACAAGATATTCATTGATTTTACATTTCGTCACATACCTTTAAATTTTTCTATTTACCTACTTATCGTAATTAGAAATAGTACGGCTATCATAAATCTCTTTGACTATTTCTGCTGCTGTGCGTTCATCTTCCCAAGCACCATGTTTTTCTATAAATGTGTCTAGTAGATGTGGTTTTTGTTTTTGGGTAGATGAGACAGTTATCTCATTTTCTATGAGTTGATTTTCTGGTTTTGGATAACGTTTTTTAAGTAATTGAATAAAATCAAGTAGTAAGATTTGCGCTTCTTCTGTTAAGGTATCAATATCTTTAGATATTTCTGCAATTTTTATTACCATGATTAACTCCTCAATTGAGTAAATTTTTTCGGTATGATTCTATTAACTTGAGGTCTTTTTTTAATTGCAAACATCACGGCTAAATTGCACTTTGACGTTTGTTAGTTTTTTCACGAACTGCTTGACGAATATCTTCCCAATCTTGTGCAGTCATTTCTGTTGCATTTCCTGAGTTTAATCCTTCTAAGAGCATGGTTTGTAGTCGTTCGTTTGCTCTGTGTTTTTGGTCTTGTCGCACTAATTCCCGAAAATATTCACTAACGCTGCTGTAACCACCTTGCGCTACCTGTTCTTCTATATAATCGCGCATGGTGTCAGGTAAGGAAATATTCATACTTTTCATAATGTGACTTCGCTGAATTTTCTTTTCTATAGTATGGCAGGTTTTGTCATTTTCTGCCATGACTGCGAACTGCTTGCAGCAGCGCTTCGCTATCGCCCCATTAATCCCTAGTGATGTTTGAGTGAGATAATGTAAACAAATACAGGGTAAGGTTTTCAGGTGCGAACTGCTTGCAGCAGCCATAATGCGCTGTATACTAAAAAGCTAAATAATAGAACAATAATTATGACATTTCAAATAACTCCAGAAAATACCCAAAATAAATCTGCTTTGTTGGAATATTTTAGAGAATTAGGAAATGAAAAACTTTCTGAAATTATAAGAGAAGTCGGCAATAAAAATTATAAAGAAATAGCTGCTTGTATCAATCAATAAAGCAATTAACAAAACTAAACATGATTTTTTACATACAATTGTTGAAAATGCAAATCAAAATAATTGGAACGATCAAGATAAATTGTCCTCACTTCTTTTCACTACTTATTGCGCTCATGTAGTAATGCTTGATTTACGTCATGAAGTGTGGCCTTATGAATATATGGCATTTTCTCGACGAATTGGTGAGCTTTGGGAAGATTTTGTGAGATTACCATTTTTGTACGCGCCAAAGGCAGGAGAATTAACCTCTTTTATACCACCACTTTTTTCTGAAGTTAGAAAAAGTCTAAAAAGAGATATTGAAGTATCCCAAATATCTTGGACTAATTGGATTCTTTCCGCAATAGTTAATTGTAAAATGTTTTGAGGTAGTAAGTTCTCCATAAATCTTCCCATTTGAGTAGACAATATTTTTATTTTAACTCATCATTAGCAACTAGGCAGGGGAAACGCAAAATTCAATGATACTCAGCATACAACATAACCCACCATTAATAATACTAAATTAGAACCCAAAAACCCTGTATCTGTTTACATTATCTCACTCAAGAATTACTAGGGATTACTGGGGCGATCCGCAGTCCAAAAACCCTGTATCTGTTTACATTATCTCACTCAAGCATTACTAGGGATGTTTAGGGCGATAGCGATCGCGAGAGCTTCCCGGAGGGAACTAGCGCTGCTGCAAGCAGTTCGTGTAAATAAGAGAAGACATATAGAAGCATGACAGATACACCACCGGAACATTCACCTCATCTGAGAAGTATCACCCAGAGCGTAGTTTATAATAGAATCATACCGAAAAAATTTACTCAATTGAGGAGTTAATCATGGTAATAAAAATTGCAGAAATATCTAAAGATATTGACACCTTACCAGAAGAAGCGCAAATCTTACTACTTGATTTTATTCAATTACTCAAAAACCGTTATTCACAACCAGAAAATCATCATCAAGAAAAAAGTATTTATGAAAAATTTGATGAAATTGGATTAATTGGTTGTTGTGCTGTGGAAGAAAACTTATCAACCACATATAAAGAAGTTTTAGCTAATACATTACCAAACAAATATGATCATAGTTGATACAGGATTTTGGTTAGCTCTCATTGACCAAAAAGACACCTACCACGCAACAGCAAAACAAGCTTTAAAAAAATACAATGAGCCTTTAATTACAACATGGTGTGTTGTTACAGAAACCTGTTATCTTTTGCTAACTCGCAAAGGAGTTCAAGCTCAAGTCACTTTTTTAAATAGTCTGGAACAGAAATTATTTACAATCTTTAATTTAGAGCCTCACCATACTCCGCAAATTATTAAATTAATGGAAAAATATGCTAATTTGCCAATGGATTTAGCTGATGCTTCCCTAGTAATTTTAGCAGAAGATTTAGGACATGGGCGAATTTTTTCAGTAGATCAGCGTGACTTTAACACCTATCGTTGGAAGCAAAATTATCCTTTTGAAAATTTGCTATTTTAAAGTAATTACCTGTATCTGTTCACATCATCTCACCCAACCATTACGAGCGATTACTGGGGCGATAGCGAACGCGATAGCGTCCCGGAGGGAACTAGCACCGCTGCAAGCAGTTCGCACCTGAAAACCTTACCCTGTATCTGTTTACGTTATCTTACTCAAGCATTACTAGGGATGTCTAGAGCGATCCCTGCTATGGTGTAAATAAGAGAAGACAATAGAACCATCACAGATACACCTGGAAAGATTCACCTTACCAGATAATTATCACCTGACCATGAGTTATAATCAAGATTAAAGTCATAATCATAAAATTACTATGACTATCCAAACCTTAGACAAAACCACTACAATTTCCGAACAGCGATTTCTTCTACCTGGTTATTACACCTGGAAGGAATTTGAAATAATAGAAACCTTAACCGCAGATCCAGGACGTTTGCGGATAACTTATCTTGATGGGTACATCGAATTTATGACACTTGGTGAACAACACGAAACTATTAGAAGTGTAATTGCTATATTCTTAGCATTATACTTTTTTGAAAAAGGTATAAACTTTATTCCAGTAGGTAGTGCTACTCGTCGCGCAAAAGAAAAAAGTGCTTCATTTGAACCCGATGAATCTTATTACATCGGAGAAAAAAAGGAAAATCCAGATTTAGCAATTGAAGTTAATATTACCAGTGGCAGTATTGACAAACTAGAAAAATATAAACGATTTAATATTACCGAAGTCTGGTTTTGGGAAAATAATCAATTGTATTTATATCATCTTAAAAATGATAATTATGAGCAAATTAATCAAAGTGAATTATTGCCAGATTTCGATATAGATTTATTGATAAGTTGTGTTTTGATGCCTTCTATTATTGATGCAAGAACAGCATTTATTAAAGGTATTAAAAAATAGTAGTTTGTAGTTTGAGTTGACACAAGGAAACCCAACAATACCCACCATTAATAATGCACTTATTACAATCCAAAAACCCTGTATCTGTTTACGTTATCTCACCCAACCATCACCAGCGATTATTAGGGCGATTGTGTAAATAAGAGAAGACAATAGACAAATGCACCGAAGAACAGCCCCATTTACTATTGATAGAAAAGGCTATCATATTTCTTGGGATGCAATTCCAGCATGGGTTTGTGATCAATGTGGTAAATCACTTTTTGAAACTCATGAAGTTGAATTAATTCAAGAAGCTCTCACCGTTTTAGATCGAGAAACAGCCGATTTAGGTTAGTTATATTGTTGGGTTGACGCTCATGTTACCCAACAATATAATAATTCAAATCCCCAAGTTATAAAATTGATTACCTGATAGAAAAATCTTAACAACCTACTAGTAGTCTGTCAAGAATTAATTGACGGGTTCATTCGTTGCCATTTTCCTTCTTCCTTCTTCCTTCTTCCTTCGTGTCCTTCGTGCCTATATCCCTCCGGTCCCGTCAGGGATACGTGGTTCGTTTCTTATCCGTCAAAATTTATTTGACAGACTACTAGACTAAAAATATCAAAATCAGCCATACTACAAGAGTATGAGCTATAATTAAGATTAAAGTCATAACCATAAAATTACTATGACTCTCCAAATCCTAGACGAAACTACCGCAATTGCAGAACAGCGATTTCTTCTACCTGGTTATTACACTTGGGAGGAATTTGAAACAATAGAAACCTTAACCGCAGAAGCAGCAGGTTTGCGGATAACTTATCTTGATGGGTACATCGAATTTATGACACTTGGTGAACAACACGAAACTATTAAAAGTATTCTTGGGTTTTTACTAGAATTATACTTCTGTGAGATAGGTATAAATTTTATCCCTGTAGGTAGTGCTACTCGTCGCGCAAAAGAAAAGAGTGCTTCCTTTGAACCTGATGAATCTTATTATATAGGAGAGAAAAAAGAAAATCCAGATTTGGCAATTGAGGTTAATATTACCAGTGGCAGTATTGACAAACTAGAAAAATACAAACGTTTTAATATTACTGAAGTTTGGTTTTGGGAAAATAATCAATTATCTCTATATCATATCAAAAATGATAATTATGAGCAAATTAATCAAAGTAAATTATTACCAGATTTAGATATAAATTTGTTAGTGAATTGTGTTTTAATGCCTTCCATTATTGATGCAAGAACAGCATTTATTAAAGGCATTAGAAAGTAATAAATATTGAGTTTGTAGGTTGGGTTGACGCTCATGTTATCCAACATCACACATTAGTATTTTGATGTTAATTTTTTGCTACAATATAAAAAATAAATTAATACTCATAATTGAGATAAATGGCTTGGAAATTATTTTTGACAATATCCACCATCAAGGCATTACGCGATTAGAATGGATACAGAACCTCTATTCACCCATTTTAGATGCAGGATTAGAGTTTCAAATCACAGAAACTTACTTTTAACCTAGACATTTAATGAGTTAAATATGGATAATCTCCACAATTTACTGCAAAAGATTAAAAAAAGACCAGCAATGTATTTAGGTAAAAATTCTATTTTAAGCCTCCAAGCATTTTTAGAGGGTGTTTGATAGCGAAGCGTGGCGTTAGCCATAAAGTATTAAATTAAAACCAATAATCTCCAAAAACCTAACCCCCCTGCCCCCCTTCCCTACGTTAGCGCAGCGTGTCGAAGGCTGGGAAGGGGGGTTTCAAAGCCTCTCTCCGCTTCGGGGAGAGGTTTACAAGAGGGGGTTAATTTATACCTTGAAAACTTTTAAAACATCCTCTAAATTAGCCCGTGTTGCTTATATCTCAGCACGCTTTGTGACTGAGTTTTACGCCTACCAAGTTATCCTATAAATTTCCGAGTTTCATCGAATTTCATAAATTTTATTTAGACTGAGTGTAACCTATAGAAATAAAAATAGTGCTGTTGTCAGTAACCTCGGTCTAAAGACACGGGACTTGCAAGAGAAATCAAGCAAGCCAATACTGACCAGATGACTTAGTAATAGGTAGCCGTTATTTGAGTTATGACACCCACCGCGTAGCTAGTTTCCTGCTCTGTCGCTTGTGATTAGCGCGACTTGAAAGGTCGTTTAGTCTGAGGAAGCTACTCCTCTAGGGGATTCACACCCCTACCCTCACGTAAAAAGACTCTAATAGAGTTCGGTCACGCCCAAGTAAGTAATGAAACAGGCGGAGTGCAGACCACGAAAGTAACCCTTACTGGTAGCCTAATCCGGTAAAGGAGCAAGAGGGAGTTTTTCTATGATGAACATTCGTGAATTGTCGTTTAAACTGCGTCATGACGAAGAGAGCCAAATAGGGCTGATAGGCTCTAACCAAAAGGTAAGTGGACAGATTTAATGTTTAATGTTCATTAAATCGTGTGAATACAACTCCCACCGCAGAATAGACAGCATCTAAGGAAGAACAGACAACTAAACGGTACAACAAGGTAAACCCTACAGAGTCTAGAAGAGGTCGAAAACTTCTAGTAAGTCCAAGGCAACGAAGACCGAACTCTCTGGAGGATAGAGGATAGATGAAAAAGCAAACGCTGGTTTGTAATGAACCAGATAGAGGTTCAAAATTTGCCTCTGACCGAAAGGAATAGCAGACTTCATCCCGGTCTTACACGAAAAGACAAAATGTTAAAGAAACCAAATCTGAGGACAAGTTAGATGGTGGCAGTAATGTCAACAAACGGACTAAAGAAACAACTAGAAGACTGGGGCCATATTGAATGGCAAAAAGTCAACAAACTTGTTAGGAATCTACGACAAAGAATCTTTCGTGCCAGAAAACTTGGTAACTTCAAAACGCTTCGGAATCTACATGACCCCTCTCTAAAGGAATATTGGGAAAATCGCCACCAAAAATACGGTAAGAGCTACTGGGTGAAAAATTCTCGGAACTACAAAATCGCTCAAAACCAGAACTGGAAATGTCCAATTTGTGGCGAACCTCTATTCAATGGAGAGGAAATAGACACCCATCACATAATTCCTGTTGCTCAAGGCGGACTAGACGACCTCGAACACCTTCAGCACTTGCACAAAGCGTGCCATAAACAGGAACACTCAAAAACCCAAGTTTTCCGAGCTTGAAGTAAGACTTGAGCCGGATGAGTGCGAAAGTCTCATGTCCGGTTCTTAGGGGACGAGAGAGCAGTGACGCTCGAACCTTACCCGACAACAGTTATAAGAGAACTACACAAAAAAGATGAACTGCTTGCATTAGTGCTAGTTCTACGCTATCCAATTTTGTGGGATGGGCATATCTTCCCGTCCTTGTATTATCAGCGGGCAAAGATGCCCGCACCACAAGAAATTTTGGGATATTTCTTTAATTGGAAGTCGCTAAGGTAACAGTAACAGTGTTACAAGCCTAACAAGCTCTTATAACAAAATCGAACGCAGCTAAAATTACCCGTTTTACGGAGCTTTTCAAAATGTTAAATTACGTTATGGTTATTGATACAAACAAAAAACCATATAATCTTAAGTCGCATGAGTCGTTTTTCCTATCTGGGAACCAAGCCGCAGGGCTTCCAAATTATCAGGAGCTTTACGTGAACTGTGAGACAATTAAGTCAAAATTAATCAGGTAATAACACTGGAATACTAAGGAGCACTTTGTAGCTAAATGCAGGGAAATTTAAATGAGATTGATATTTGCAGCATCCTAAAACTAGTCGAGTTAGGACAGCGGACTGGACAGTTATGGGTAGAAGCCCATACAACACATCAAAGTTACAAACTTAGTAGAGAAGAAACTTTCAAAAATCGGCAAAGAGGCGAAAATACACCACAATCATGGTTTGTATTTTTTCTCAATGGTCAAATTGTCTATTGCCAAACAGGTGACAGTAGTTTATCGCGGCTTGACGATTATTTACGTTATTACCGAGTTGAACAGCGACTTGAACCCAAACAACTGGCATCCCTAACAGTCACGAGTTCTCCAGAGTATGCTTATATTTGGGCGCTTTTAGAGCAGAACATTATTACTCCAAAAATTGCTCGGACAATCATTTATGGTTTAGTACAAGAGACTTTATTTGATCTGTTGAGCTTACATCAAGGCAGGTTCATTTTTAATTTAGGGACGGTACTAGTACCACAATTAACCACCTTAGAAATTGCTCCGCTAGTTGCCAAAATCACTAAACAAGTGCAAGAATGGAAGCAATTATACCCACATATTCAATCTACAGAACAATTACTTATTTTAGCCGACAAGACTGAATTAAGTGCCTCGCTATCAGAAGATACCGTCAAAAAATTGCATAAATGGGCTGATGGGAAAACTTCTTTACGTCAACTAGCTCGCTATCTCAGCCGCGATATTTTAACATTAGCAAAAACTATATATCCTTACGTGCAGGAAGGTTGGTTACAATTAGTATATTCTGACACATATAAATTCGGTAAAGAAAAACAAAATCTGGAAGCAAAAAAATATAAAGGGCGGATAGTATCTATTGAAGATACACTAGTGATCTGTGAGACAATAGAATCTATCTTAAAATTACAAGGTTATGAAGTGATTTCCATCACTAATCCCTTACAAGCCCTTAGTCTCGTCTTTCAACTTCAGCCAGATTTAATTCTCTGCGACATTGCAATGCCGGAATTAGATGGTTACGAGATCTGTGCTATGTTGCGGCATTCCACAGTGTTTCGGGTTGTACCAATTATTATGTTGACTGGTAAAGACGGATTTATTGATCGCGTTCGTGCCAGGATGGTAGGAGCAACTGATTATCTGACGAAACCCTTTACAGATCAAGAATTGCTAATGCTAGTAGAGCAATATCTCAATTGAGATTATTGAATAGGTGTATAAATAAGATATAAGAATTGTTAATTGGGTACAAGATGGGGTAAAAGATGTTATCACAAGAATAAAATTAGTTGTCTAACTCACTTCCATATACAGTAAAGTAGTAAAACAATAGACTTAATTTATACAGTTAATCTTTGTTGCTAGAGGATAATTATTTTTCTCAACGGAAAGTCTAAATTAGGAAGTAAATGGAAATTTATGAGCACAATTCTAATCGTTGAAGATAGTCTTGCCCAAAGGGAGATGATTACAGACCTTCTAAAAGCTAGTGGATTAAAAGTTACCCATGCAAGCGATGGAGCGGAGGCTTTAGAGGCTATTCAAAACGCACCTCCAGACTTAGTGGTTCTAGACATTGTCATGCCCCGCATGAATGGCTATGAACTCTGCCGTCGGTTAAAATCTGATCCTAAAACCCAAAATGTTCCTGTAGTGATGTGTTCTTCTAAAGGTGAAGAATTTGATCGCTATTGGGGGATGAAACAAGGAGCCGATGCCTATATAGCTAAACCCTTTCAACCAACTGAGTTGGTAGGAACAGTCAAACAACTACTGCGAGGACAAGGATGAAAATAATATGGGAAGCATTCCAGATTTTTTAAATGGTACTGGGCAAGATCAATTCCGTCCCGAATTACAACTAGAAAGTCCTGAAGGTGAGTTGCATTTGCGGTTTTATCTGCCCTCACGTCAGGAGTTTGCATTACAAGCCACTGGAATTCGGGAAGTAATTGAACTTAGTCCTAATCGGATTACACCAATTCCTAATACATCTCCCTTACTTTTAGGTACACTAAACTTACGGGGACGCTTAATCTGGGTGGCTGATTTGGGTCAATTTCTCGGTGAAACAACCCCATTAAATACGGATTGCTCAGAAATACCCATAATTGCTATTGAAGATCAAGATACGATAGTAGGTTTAGGAGTAGAAGAAATTTGTGGGATGGACTGGCTTGATGTACAGTATCTAATGCCACAAAATAACGTACCAGATGCTATGTCCCCGTTTTTGCGTGGAGAGTGGTTATTTGATACACAAAAAGAAAAAAAATATTTGCGATTACTAGATCAAATAGCAATTTTACGAAGTGCGCGGTGGGCAGGGTGAACTTAGTCATTAGCAATGAAAGAAATACAGGCGAAATTAACTTAGGAGGGAGGAAATGGAAACACGTATAGATGATAAAGAGCTAACTTATGATCGTGCAAGAATAGCTTATGAACAGCAAGACTATGAATTGGCTGCGATAGTCATTAATCAGTTGATGCAAAATTCACCAGATGACCCTAATGCACATTTGCTGAAGGGACACATCTATTATATGCTACAACAATATGATGTAGCAAAAAATGAATACGAAAGCGTATTGCATTTAACAGATGATCAGGAAATTATTAATCTTATTCATCATTGTCTTGCAACTATAGAGCAGTATACACAGCCTTTTGGTAATTATGAACCTCCATCTAATGGTTTGGTGACAACTGAAGAATCTTTGGATTTAGGGATGATAGGGAACTTGAATGGCAGTATGAACTCCTTTGAAGAACACGAACCACCCTTGGATCCTCTAGAACATAATCCGTTTGCAAATCATCCAGATAGTATGGAACTCGACAGCAATTCATTGGATGGTGCCATGACTGACGATCCCTTTGGTATATCTACTGAATATCTCTCAGATGATCCGATATCAGATCAATTAGAGTTACCACCTTTTTGGCAAGAAGAAATTTCTGCTGGTGATAATCATGTTGATAGTAATAACAATTTAGCTAATGGAAGTTCAGTAATGAGTGATGATGCCCAAAGCTATTCACCTTTTGCAGAAACAAAATTATCGGTTGATGATGACCCGGAAAATCAAACTAAGCTATTTATGGGGGAAGATATAGACGACTTGATGGATGAGCATTTTGCAGACTTAAACACCAGTCTAAAAGATACATATTTAGAGATTGATCAACAGGCAATCAACAATAATAATAATAATAATATCAGAAATAATTGGCAAGATAGCCTAGAAGATGACTTTCTTGAGAGTGGACAAGATAGTTTAGTGAATGAGATTTCTGGAGAAATAGCACCTGTGTCAGGAGGCCAGCTCAATCAGCATCAACCAGTATCAGGAGCATTTACCCACAATTCTCCGTCACCACAACGGGAGCTTAATCTTAACTCTTCATCAGCAAAAAGTAATTTTGATGATGATAGTTTTGATTTGGATGCGTTTGAATCTGCTTTTGGGGCAGAAAATGAAGTAGATTTCAGGACTGAAACTTTTGTTTCTCTTAAAGATACCAGTAATATTTCCAGCGGAGACAGTAAGAAGAATAATATAGAGTTTTTAAACGACTTTGATGAATTCGATGATCTCGGTGATATACCAGGATTTGAACTCACTGAAGAGGGCAGTTTTGATGATGGGGGAATGCTATCAGCATCTCTGGATAGTCGAGGCAGTTCTCTAAATCAATTTGTTGATGATTCCTTCGATGATGAAAAAGGCAATGCTTATGAAGATATTAGCCGTCGTAACGAAGAACTATTCACAATTACAGGCGATCAAGAAGCAATTCCTGTCTTTACCCAATCAGATGTTGTCAAAACAGAACCAATTGTAGCTTCGGAACAAGGACTATTGGGACCATTTGAAAATGCCCCCTTAGACCAGAAACAATGGTGGATAGCTGGAACTGTAGGTTTGGTATCAGTGGTAGGTGTAGCTCTTGTTAGTGCATTGGCAATTTCACTTTCACCACCCAAACAACGGGAATCAGTAAGAAACACAGGGTTGTTAATGGCCTTAGTTGCAGGAGCGACAGGTGCAACCACTGCTGGGTTTATGGGTAATCTCACTCTCAAACAAATTCGTCGTACCACTAAGGATCTGCAAAGTCAGTTTGATTCTGTGCGTCAAGGCAATTTGAATGTGGAAGCGACAGTCTATTCACAAGATGAACTAGGCTACTTGGCTACTGGCTTTAATGATATGGCTAGGGTAATTTTCACAACTACCAATGAAGCCCAACGTAAAGCCATTGAGATGGAAGAAGCTAAAGAAAACCTGCAACGTCAGGTAATTCGCCTTCTTGATGACGTAGAAGGAGCAGCCAGAGGAGATTTGACAGTTCAAGCTGAAGTTACAGCCGACGTGCTTGGAGCGGTAGCTGATGCCTTTAACCTGACAATTCAAAATCTCCGAGATATTGTCCAACAGGTAAAAGTGGCAGCCCGGGACGTAACCAAAGGTTCAACTAATTCAGAAACCTTTGCTAGAGCCTTATCTGGGGATGCTTTACGACAAGCAGAAGAGTTAGCTGTCACTTTAAATTCTGTACAGGTAATGACTGATTCTATCCAACGGGTAGCAGAAGCAGCCAAGGAAGCGGAAACTGTGGCTCGTGAGGCTAGTAAAATTGCTCAAAAAGGAGGAGAAGCGGTAGAAAATACGGTAGCAGGGATTTTAGAAATTCGAGAAACAGTGGCAGAAACTACTCGAAAAGTGAAACGATTGGCAGAATCTTCCCAAGAAATTAACTCTATCGTTGCCATAGTTTCACAAATTGCCTCCCGCACCAATTTATTAGCTCTTAATGCCAGTATTGAAGCGGCAAGAGCAGGAGAAGCCGGTCGAGGATTCGCTATTGTTGCTGATGAAGTGCGACAGTTGGCAGATCGATCTGCTAAGTCCTTAAAAGAAATTGAGCAAATCGTGATGCAAATTCAAAGCGAAACTAGCTCAGTCATGATGGCAATGGAAGAAGGTACACAACAGGTAATTCATCAAACTAAATTAGCTGAAGAAGCCAAGCGATCGCTAGATAATATCATCCAAGTAGCAGATCACATTGATATTTTGGTACGATCAATTACTAGTGATACCGTAGAACAAACGGAAACTTCTCGCGCTGTAGCACAAGTAATGCAATCTGTGGAACTAACAGCACAAGAAACCTCTCAGGAAGCACAGCGGGTTTCTGGAGCCTTGCAACATTTAGTGGGAGTATCCCGCGACTTGATTGCCTCCGTGGAACGCTTCCGAGTGGAAACTACCGAATCAAGGTAAAAGGCAAAAGTAAAAAGGCAAAAGTAACAATCAATGTCTACTTTTATGCCTAGTACAGTCCGGCGTAAGTTAATGAACTATTTCGAATCTGACAAAAAGCTTATGCTGTATTCATTCTAAATTCTAAATTCTTAATTCTGCCTTGCGGTACTAGTCTTTTACCTTTCGATTTGCTACGCGCCTTTTATTTCACCTTTTACCTTTAGTATCCTGATTTAACTAACTATGCAGCCGGAACAACAACAACGGATTTTAGGTTACTTTCTCGAAGAAGCTAGAGAACACCTGAACACCATCGAACAGGGCTTACTGAATCTCCAAAGTACCCTGAACGATTCAGAAATGATTAATGAAGTCTTCCGTGCAGCCCACTCTATCAAAGGTGGTGCGGCAATGTTGGGATTGAGCAGTATTCAGCACACATCCCACCGCCTTGAGGATTGCTTCAAAATTCTTAAAGAACATCCTATTCAAGTAGACCAAAGGTTAGAATCTTTACTACTGGATATATGTGATACCTTAAAAGCTCTAATAGACAATCTTGGTAATCCTTTTGGGTTATCAGAGGAAAAAGCTCAAGCTTTGATGTCTAAAACTGAACCAGTCATGCAATGGCTGAATGAGCATATAGAAATACTGTTAAAACAGGGAAATGATGGAGTAACAAGCTCTAATGACTCATCTCTAACCCGTCCACAACTAGATACACCTATTCTCACACCGCTACAGAATTTACCTGTAGCAACCAAACAAAATCAGGATTGGACAAAGTTTCAAACTCAGGTGTTACAAATCCTTCGGGAAATGTTGCAACACTTTAAACAAACTAACTTAGGCAATTCCCGCGAAAATTTGCAAGAATGCTGTTATCAATTAGCAAAAATTGGCAGGGACTTAAATTTATCAAATTGGTGCGGTTTGTGTGAATCAGCAGCCCTGGCTATATCCAATCCCAATAATAGTTATCTGACTTTAGCCAAAATTATTATTACTGAAATTAAACAAGCTCAAGAATTAGTTCTCCAAAATAGAGATGGGGAAATTGCTATTAATCAACAATTAGAAACTCTGTTTCCGCTCCCACAACGGTCGTTATTGGAATTTGAGGAAACAGCAACTGAGGAAACTTTATTTACAGAGCCAACAGAACTAAATTTAGAATCAGTAGCATCAGTAAATATCACTAACACAACTGAATTTACTGATCAACTTTTGTTTAATCATCATCAATCAATCTTCACTCACAATTCTTCAGAGATAGGACTTTCTGAGTTAAACACTCTTGCTGATTTATTTGAAGGTGATACACCTGATTTAGATGATACTTGGCAACAAGAAGAAATATTAGAAGTAGGGGCGAACGGCCGTTCGCTCCTACCAATTACCAATAGTGAAGTTGAAAACAATAATCACGATTTAGCTGATTTACTCTTGTTTGAAGATGATGATAACCATGCAACAACTGCAAATTATCAAGAAGATTTAACTCTCTTCTTTGATGAAAGTTTCTTGGAAACAGAGAATATATCTATATCAAATCTGCAACAGGCAACAGTTAGTTCTCAATCTATAGAATCTAGTAATCTGTTGTCGAATAATACAGATTTACAATTTCCATCAGATGATGTATTGCTAGAATTAATCTCGATTTCCAGAGAATCCCGTCAGCCTAATCATGAAAATAGGGCAACTAGCAATCATGAGTTGGAAGAATTATTAACATTCACCGCAGATGATGAATTATTGTTTACGGCTGAAACAACTGAACCAGAAAATCTGGCTATCTTAGAAACAGCCACAGAATCAGAAATCATTTTTGATAATTCCTTCTTGTTAGAAGATAAATATGCTGAAATAACTGAACCAGAAAATCTGGCTATCTTAGAAACAGCCACAGAATCGGAAATCATTTTTGATGATTCCTTCTTGTTAGAAGCTGGAGATGCTAAGGATAAGGTAAATAAAGATGCCAATTCGACCGCAAAAATTATTCCGACAACCGTAAAAATATTACAAACAAACCCATCAGCACCAGAAAGTTTATCATTCGATGATTTATTTGCAGAACTGGAAAAAAATACTCCACCGCCAATAAATGAAATTGATGATTTATTTGATACACCAAAAATAACAACTAATCTTTCTAATTCAGTAGATAATCTAGATAACTTCTGGGATTATCTAAACACAACCAACTCAGAAAGCAATGCTTCAGGTGATCAAGATATAGCTAAAGAATTAGAGGAAAGTTTATTTAGCGCGTCAGTTGAAATTGTGGCAAAAAATCAACAATCAACTGGAAGTAATAGCTTAAACAAAAAAGAGTTTGATCTAATTTCTCAAGAACAAGAACAATCTTTTGATCTATTCTTTATATCAGATACCGATGGCGAGGTGCAAGCCATAGATGATTTATTTGATGATGTTTCTAGTAATGTTCCCATAGTTGAATCTAGGGAATTATTTTTGCCAGAAATTAATAATTTTTCTCAATCTCCAGAAGAACTTAATTCAATACCAGAATTTACTCATCAACCTCCAGAAACAACGGCAGATATACAACAGTTTGAGATTTTTGAAGATAGCAATGATGATAATTTAATATTGTTGGAAGAAGAAATAACAAGTTCTTCAAGTGATGTTTCCGAGGAGTTGATTACAAACACTGATAGGAATGATTTGGCAATATTTGCTGAAGTAGAATCTAACTTAGATTTTGCTGATAACTTTGGTGCGTTTAACTTAGAACTAGAATCAAACTCAACAACAGAACAAGCCGCAGATGTTTTTGTAGTGGGTGAAACTTCTACAAAATTAGAGCTAGAAAATCCTGTAGAAGCATCTTCACTGGATGAGTTTGCAGAAATAGAAGCATTTTTAGCCGCAGCATCAGGAGAAATTACTAATCAGGAATCTATTCAAGACGAAGATTTTGCAGCATTAGAAGCGTTGCTAGGTGAAAATGAAGACAATAAGCTACAGATAATTTCACCGCGACCGGCAATTATTCAACCTGCGGTAGTTAAGTCTCAAAATACTTTTTCGGATTTGGGACTAGAAGATGAATTTAGTGAATTAGAGGATTTGTTAGAACAGGCTGATAAAACAATATCCAGCTCATCAGCAACATCACAGAAAACTTCTAATAGCAAAATCCCCCGTCCCATGACTCGACGGACGATAAGAGAAGAAAGTATGAAGATTCCAGTTAAACAACTGGATGATATGAGTAACTTGGTTGGGGAGTTGGTGGTAAATCGTAATACATTAGAGCAGGATCATGAACGTCTGCGACAGTCACTAGATAGTCTATTGGTTCAGGTACAGCACCTCTCAGATGTGGGAGTCAGGATGCAACAATACTACGAGCGATCGCTCTTGGAAGCCTCTCTCCTATCCAGTCGCCGCTCTAGAGAATCTGATAACTCATCTGGCCATTCACATAATCGTGGGTTTAGCGAAATCGAAATGGATCGGTTTACGCCTTTTCATAGTCTGGCACAAGAAATGATTGAGTTCATCGTGCGAGTCCGCGAGTCAGCCAGTGATATTGACTTTGTTACCGAAGAAACAGAACAGGTAGCGCGACAATTACGCCAAGCAACTAGTCAGCTACAAGAAGGATTAACAAAAGCCCGAATGGTGCCATTTACCCAAGCGATTGATCGTTTGCGGCGAGGAGTGCGGGATAATGCTATTAGGTATGGCAAACAAGTAGAGTTAGTCACTGAAGGTGTTGATACCTTAGTTGACAAGATGATTTTAGACCATCTTACAGATCCTTTGACTCACATGGTCAATAATGCGATCGCCCACGGAATTGAAACTCCAGAAGTGCGTCAAGCAGCGGGTAAATCAACCGTAGGGATAATTAATATTCGCGCCCTACAACAAGGAAACCAAACCATCATTTCTGTCAGTGACGACGGCGCAGGTATTGATCATCAAAAAGTTAAAAATAAGGCAGTTAAAAAAGGTATCCTCACCCCCGAACAGGCAAAAACCATGTCTCGGATTGAAACCTATGAACTTTTATTCCTCCCTAGCTTCAGCACCGCCGATGAAGTAGACGATATCAAAGGTAGAGGTGTGGGGATGAACGTCGTCCACAATGATATTAGCGAAATTCGTGGTACAGTTGGTACTGACTCCACACTAGGTAAAGGAACTACCTTTACTATCCGTCTACCACTGACTCTGAGTATTTGTAAAGCCCTATTCTGCATCTGTGATAGAACCAGAATCGCTTTTCCAATGGATGGTGTAGAGGACACCCTAAATATCTCCGCCAAAAATATTCAGCAAGATGCTGATGGAGAATCATTTATTGTCTGGAGAGAGACTATCCTCCCCTTCAAACCTTTAAAAGAGATATTAGTTTTTAATCGTCAGCTTAGTCGTGGAAACGTCTATGGTACTAAAACAGATGATGACATGATTTCTGTAATCATTGTTCGCTCAGGTAATACAATGATTGCTTTACAAATTGATCAAGTCCTGAGTGAACAAGAAATTGTAATTAAGCAATTTGAAGGTCCAGCACCTAAACCCAGTGGTGTAGCTGGTGCTACAGTTCTTGGTGATGGGATGATTATGCCAATTGCTGACGTACTAGAAATCATTGATATCTTCCAAGGTAAGATGTCTAAACATATTGGTGGCAATTGGCAGCATCCAGGTTCACCATCAATTGACTCTGCTCCCGCTGAGAAGGTGGAAACAACAGTATTAATAGTTGATGACTCGATCACAGTTCGAGAGCTTCTATCTCTTACCTTTACCAAAGCTGGTTATCGTGTAGAACAAGCCCGTGATGGACAAGAAGCCTGGGATAAACTTCGTTCTGGTTTACCTTGCGATATCGTTTTCTGTGATATTGAAATGCCCCGTTGTGATGGATTAGAATTTCTCTCACGGATTCAGAAAGATGGTTCTTTGAGCCACTTACCTATTGCGATGCTCACCTCTCGTGGTGCTGACAAACATAGACAAATGGCATTACAACTAGGAGCTAGTGGCTACTTTACTAAACCATATTTAGAAGAAGCACTTTTAGAAGCAGCTTCTCGAATGCTCAAAGGAGAAAACCTCGTGGCTACTACTTAACTCAATAAATTTAGGGGAATTTTAATTTTTAATTCCCCTTGATAACCCACATTCCAATTCCGCACCCACAACAACATATAGCGGTATGCGCTTGAGTGAGATACAGTCATTTGAAAAATTTTAAGTAGTGTAGGGTGGGCAATGCCCACCGGATGGATGGATAAGGGTTTTGGTGGGCAATGCCCACCCTACGTACATTTCAAAAATCAAATATTAGTCCTATCTCTACAAAAGTTTAGCCTTATTCGATTGGTACAATATATTATTAAATTGCAAGCCCCTTAGAGGATGTTTTAAAAGTTTTCAAGGTATAAATTAACCCCTCTTGTAAACCTCTCCCCGAAGCGGGGAGAGGCTTTGAACCCCCCCTTCCCAGCCTTCGGCACGCTGCGCTAACGTAGGGAAGGGGGGCAGGGGGGTTAGGTTTTTGGAGATTATTGGTTTTATTTAATACTTTTCAAACACCCTCTTAGCAATGAGGCCTACCGTTAGGCATATTCTTACCGTTTTAAAGATATTCTCACCAAATCCATGTATGCTAAATATTAAAGTTTATTTTCATACATTATAGGAATACAGCTATGAAAATTGTTCATGGCACTTGGATACCCAACGCAGAAACAGAATTTGTTCAATCAGGCTCTTTTTATCTGTGGATAGAAACGCCTATACTCAAAAAGAAACGAGATATTAAAGAACAAATTCATCCTGGACATCTAGCCAAGGATGACTTAATCAATTTTTTAGCCCAGGAATTGGGAATTAAAGAACCTGTACCGCAATTAAACCAACGTATATCTAGCAAATATTTTGCACTGCCAACCGCAGATAATCAACCTCTACCTTCACCAGAACTAATTAAATATCTAGAAATAGAAACACCAGAAGAATACACAGAATTTCAATATTGGCAAGTAGATTGTTATGAAACTGTAACTCCTGTCAAAAGTAATATACCAGCGATTAATATTATTAGACTACTCAATGATATCCATTTTTTAGCAATTAATAACCTGAGTGAAATTCAACTTGGTTCAGATTTATTATTTTGGTATCATTATACGCAATCCTTTAAGCAAATAATCCTCAAAGACCAATATATTCCTACTCTGAAATATCGAGAATTAGAAACTCCCCAACCCAAAAGTAACAGCAAAACTAAAAAACCGATTCCACCTGCATTTGAAATCTATGCTGGATGGTCAATTATTTCTGAGCAGTATGAAACTAATATTCAAAAATATATTGAATATATGCCATTGATTTGTGTGGCAGGTTCAACAGTAAAAACTGAGAATATTGAATTTTTTAACCAAGAAACATTATTACGCCATTTTTCTGAATCTATCCTCAATAATATAGTTACTCATACATCATCAACTGCTGCCTTTGATAAACAAATTACAGATTCCTTAGTTTACTATTGTTTTTCTCAACAGCATAATTTCCACAAAGCAAATGTAAGCTTAGAAGAATATAAACAATGGCAAACATGGAAAAGTAAAATTACTCATTCTCAATCAGAATTACAGTTTTATCTGTGTTTTCAACTCAATTCACCTGCTGCTGAACAAATAGATAATTGGCAAATGCAGTTTTTGGTATCTAGTAAACAAGACCCTTCTCTCAAGTTACCTTTGGCAGATTATTGGCCAATGAGTCAAAAAACTAAAACAGGTCTACACAAGCAATATGGTGAAAACTTTGAAACTAATTTGTTGTTAAATTTAGGATATGCGGCGCGGATGTTTCCTAAATTATGGCAAGGATTAGAAACAGATACTCCCATGGGAATGGAATTAACATTAGAAGAATCGTTTTCATTCCTCCAAGAAAGTGCTTGGGTATTAGAAGATGCGGGTTTTAAAGTTACTGTTCCCGCTTGGTATACCCCTACTGGTCGTCGTCGTGCTAAACTGCGACTCAAAGCTGCCGGTAAAAGTCGTTCTGTAACTAAGGGCAAAGAAAAAAGCTATTTTGGTTTAGATTCTTTGGTGCAGTATGAATATGAATTAGCAATTGGTGAGGAAATTGTCACCAAAAAAGAATGGGAACAATTAATTGATGCTAAAGCTCCTTTAGTACATTTTCGCGGTCAATGGATGGAATTAGACCGAGATAAAATGCAGCAATTACTAGAATTTTGGCAGTCTCATGGTGATGAAAAACCAGAGATGTCTGTGCTGGAATTTCTGCAACGTAATGCCGAATCTGGAGAAGATTGGGATATTGAACATGATGATATTTTGTCAGATATGATGGCAAAATTACAGGATAAAAGTAAATTAGAGCCAATTTCTGACCAGCTAAATCTACAAGGTAATCTGCGCGAATATCAAAAACGTGGTGTTGCGTGGTTAGAATATTTGGAAAGGTTGGGTTTAAATGGCTGTTTAGCAGATGATATGGGTTTAGGTAAGTCGGTACAGGTAATTGCTAGACTTGTGCAGGAGAGGGAGTCAGTTGATTCTGTGCTACCAACCCTGTTAATTGCACCTACTTCTGTAGTTGGGAATTGGCAGAAAGAGATTGTTAAGTTTGCGCCTCATCTTCAGAGTATGATACATCACGGGAGCGAGCGCTTACAAAACTCTGCTGATTTTAAGAAAGCTTGTAAACAACACGATGTAATCATCACCTCTTTTACTTTAGCTCGCAAAGATGAAAAGCTGCTACAAAGTATCGAGTGGCAAAGGATTGTTTTAGATGAAGCTCAAAATATTAAAAATCCCAAAGCTGCACAAACCAAAGCAATTCTTAAACTTTCTGCTAAACACCGTCTGGCTTTAACAGGAACTCCTGTAGAAAATCGGTTGCTAGATTTATGGTCAATTTTTAACTTTCTCAATCCTGGTTATTTGGGTAAAGAAGCACAGTTTCGTAAATCATTTGAAGTTCCCATTCAAAAAGATAATAACCGAGTTAAATCAACGACGCTGAAGAAATTAGTTGAACCATTAATTTTACGTCGGTTAAAAACAGACAAATCTATTATTAATGATTTACCTGATAAAGTTGAACAAAAACTTTACACCAATTTAACTAAAGAACAAGCTTCATTATATGAAGTAGTTGTTAAAGATGTAGAAGAGAAATTACAAACAGTCGAGGGAATTCAACGCAAAGGATTGATTCTTTCTACTTTAATGAAATTAAAACAGATTTGTAATCATCCGGCTCAGTTTTTACAGGATAATAGCGAATTTTCGACTGAACGTTCTCACAAACTTAGTCGTTTAGTTGAAATGGTAGATGAGGCAGTTTCTGAAGGTGAAAGTTTGCTCATCTTTAGTCAATTTACAGAAGTATGTGCAGGAATTGAAAAGTATCTTAAACAGAATTTACGCTGCAATACTTACTATTTACATGGTGGCACAAGTCGGCAACGTCGGGAAAAGATGATTACTGAATTTCAAGAACCCGATACAGAAGCATCTGCATTTATATTATCATTAAAAGCAGGTGGTGTCGGGATTACTTTAACTAAAGCTAATCACGTTTTTCACTTTGATAGATGGTGGAATCCCGCAGTTGAAAATCAAGCCACAGATAGAGCTTTTCGGATTGGACAACAAAAGAATGTGTTTGTGCATAAATTTGTGGCTATTGGGACTTTAGAAGAGAAAATTGACCAGATGATTGAAGATAAGAAAAAACTCGCTGCTGCTGTTGTCGGTAACGATGAATCTTGGTTGACAGAGTTGGATAATGATGCTTTTAAACAACTTATTGCTTTAAATAAAAGTGCAATTTTGGAGTAAAAATGGAGGAAAATATTATGGTTAAATTTAGTCGAACATGGTGGGGTGATAGGTTTATTAAAGCACTGGAAGATTTTACTGATGATGGTCGTTTGCAACGAGGACGTTCCTATGCCAACAATGGTAAAGTCCTAAATTTTGAAATAGAGCAAAATCATATCACGGCTAAAGTTAGAGGTTCTGTTAATCCTTACTTTGGTGTGTATAAAGAACCAACTTATAAAATTTCCATTGAAATTAAAGAAATAGCTAAAAGTAGTTGGAATGAAGCTGTTCAAAAGCTATCATCTAAAGCTAGTATTGTTTCTAGACTATTACTGAATGAAGTACCTGAGAATATAGAAGATACTTTTAAGCAATTGGGATTACATTTATTACCGCATAGTAGTGAAGACTTTAAAACTAAATGTTCCTGTCCAGATTATGCTAATCCTTGTAAACATATAGCTGGTGTTTATTATTTAGTTGCTTCCCAATTGGATAATAATCCCTTTCTGTTATTTGAATTGCGAGGTTTATCGAAGGATGAACTTCAGTCTAAACTGGCTAATTCTAATTTGGGTAAAGCACTAGCACAGGAATTAAATGCTCAAGAAGTTAGTTTAGAATCTTCTACATCGTTTTATCCCCAGCTAGAAAAACAATCTGTTTCTGAAAAGCCAAGTGTGAGAGAGTTTTGGTTAGGGACAAAACGTTTACCTCAAACGATAAATGTGCCAAGTTCCAGTGGCGTTTCGGCAATTCTTGTGAAGAAACAAGGCGATTTTCCATCTTTTTGGCACAAAGATAATTCTTTTATTGAAACAATGGAGGAACTTTATCAACGGGTAAAAACCAAGAATCAAAGTTTAATGTAAGAGGACTTTATGGCTAACGCCATGCAAGCTATCAAACATCATCTAATAATGGAACGGGAGAGCCTGTACTTCATAACAGCAGGAACCGCTGTATATACAAAATAATTCAGCAGTCAAAAATTGTACACACCACAAAAATCCACGATAATCGGCTTTGTTCATTTTTAATTCATAATTCTTAATTTTCCTCTAGTGAGATGTATTTAACCGAGACTATGGTGATAATAAGTATTTTTATGCCTTTTTTCTTAACCAAAAGATAACTTATTACCCTTTGTTGCTATAATAATGATCCATGTATCAGGAAATTAAACTAGATACAACAGGTCATTAGAAACACAAATATTATTCATAAATCAATATATATACATAATCAGGTTCAATAATAGTTGCTGAAATGTTTTTATTGATTCTCAATTTTCATAACCAATCTGTGAGGAGTTTCCATGAACATAAAAATAGTTAGTGCTTGCGGTATAGGTGTACTGTATCTATTTGCAGGAATATTACCTGCACAGGCACAGGATTTAGCTAAAGATACAGTGGCAGTGCTACACTTGCTGACGCTGGGGTAACGAGAGCTATGCCTTATCATTTGGAAGGTTACTACCGTTTTCGTGTTAATGATCATGTAAGTATTACTCCAGGTGCGATTGTCCTGTTTAATCCTGAAGGAAACAAAAACAACGAAACCACAACTATCGGGGTGTTGCGGACTACCTTTACTTTCTAGGCAAAAATCGGTTTTAATTTTTCATCAGAAACTGAAAATTAAAACATAGCTGTAGGGGTTTAGCACTGCTAAACTTCTAGTTTTACGGTAAATCATTTAATTTTTAAGGTGCGTCAGATTCAATAATTTAGTAACAATCAAGAGGCAGTTGATAGATTATTTGTGATGATTGAGATGGTTAAATTGTCTGAATCAGGATTTCCAGGATTTAAGGATTTTCAGGATTGTTGTTTGTGTGTTATTTGTGATGGTTAAATTGTCTGAATCAGGATTTTCAGGATTTAAGGATTTTCAGGATTGTTGTTTGTGGGTTATTTGTGAT
>JANMEE010000269.1:0-5132 GCA_031376645.1 Dolichospermum sp. OTE_75_concoct_329_sub
AAATCGTCAAGTTACAGTTGATGATATTGAAACTGGGCTAAAAATTGCTATAAAACGTGGTTATACCAATAGCAATGACCCTATTGTTCCTAAAGTCCGACAACTTTTAGCTTTGTTACGCACTAATAAAGTTACTATTTCCGAAGCAGCTAAATCTGTTGATGTGCCACTAGAAGTAATTTTAGAATTAGGAAAAATGGCAATTAATCAACGCTATTGTCAAAAGCTTATTCCTGATTGTTAACTTCAATTATACAGCGTATTTTAGGGTAATGAGGTACAGTGACGCAAGCCATATCAGGATATCTAGGATTTGAGGATGATTTGAGGATGTACAGGATATGATTTTGATGTTTGTGGTGTGGTAATTTTTTCAATTTAGTCACTTTTAAAAAAGTGAAATAATGTTAAAATGATTGTTCAATTAGGCAATTTATTAGTATAATCAGTAAATTATCAAAACTCTACTCCCAAATTACTACATCAAACAACAAAAAACATCCTGTAAATTCTCAAATCCTGGACATTATCTCGACTTACTTCGACCCTTCGACAGGCTCAGGGCATCGCAAGCTCAGTACAAGTCGCGGTAGTTGAGCGTAGTCGAAACTCGATAACCAACTGATTCAGACGAAAATACAAATTATGAACAGAGAATATTTAATTAACTTTCTCAAAAAAAACTTAACCACCATTAAAAGTTATGGTGTAACTTCCTTAGCTTTATTTGGTTCTTATGCAAGAGATGAAGCAAAAACTACTAGCGATATTGACTTATTAGTAGAATTTCAAGGAAAAGTTACCTTTGATAAATATATGGACTTAAAATTTTTCTTAGAAGATAACTTATCTTTATCCGTTGATTTAGTCACCAAAAAAATGTTGAAACCTCAAATTATTGATGCTGTAGAAAAGGACGCTATTTATGTCGCGTAGCTTAAAACTTTATTGTGATGATATTTTAATTAGTTGTGATAAAATTCTCCGTTATACTCAAGGATTGGATGATCAGAGTTTTTTTGGTGATGAATTAAGATTTGATGCAGTAATTAGAAATTTACAGGTTATTGGAGAATCAGTTAAACAAATTCCCCCAGAAATAAGAAATAAATATCCAGATATTGAATGGCGCAAAATTGCCGGATTGAGAGATATTTTAGTTCATGCTTATTTTTCATTAGAAGATGAGATTATTTGGGATATTATTCAAACTAAAATTAGTCCTTTGAAATCAGCAATTTTAATTATTATTTCTCAAGAATTTTAAGTTAATGTATTAACTAACAAAAAAATCACGCATCTTGTAAAAACATCTCTTTTTTGACTGAAGTTCTAAACTGGTGCAAACTGGTGCAAATGAGTGTTTCTTATCTGTTCCCGTATGGCTAACGCCACGCTATGCTATCGGCTGATGCTCACGGCGAAGCCTGTTCCCTTTTCTTGTAAAATCGCCCAAAGTTTCTTCACTCTTGCATGAGTACCTTTTGCTTTGCTATAACGACAATTTTCAATGCTAAACTACTTATTTCTCCCTCCATAGAGGGAATAGTAGAACCATAACTTTATATAATCCAGATTAATTGGATTATATGAATTAAGTAACATACTCATGGATTTTTATCTCTTGCACCAAAGTTTTTATTTTCATAAATTTCTCCTTAATTTCTGCTTGATTTAAATTGATTGCATCTGTATTTATAATCAAATTGACAACATTTGTTAATTCAGTCTGTTGCTTATGATTAGAAACTTTGAGTTGTGCCAGTTCCTGTTCTCTAGTTGAAATTATCTCATTTAATCGCTCAACTTCTGACGTTAATGGTGCAATTGTTTTTTCTAATTCTGAGTTGACAACTTTTGCGGCTTGCTTAGAAAATGTGTTATTCCAACTGTTTTGAGTGGCTTGTTCTAGTCCCTTTTCTAAATCAGCTATTCGTTGCTCTAATTGCTGGTTTGTGACTTGAAGATGTTGAACTGCGGCTAACTGTCTTTCTGTTTCAATTAACTGCTGAACTAATTTTTCCTTCTCTTGTGTCATTTTTTGAGCGTGTTGTTGAGCAGCTTTTAATTCTACTCCGGCAGCTTGAAGAGCAGCTTCACGAATTTCGATAAATTTACCCAGTTCTGCTTCCGCTTTTTCTCTTTCGCGTTGTGCTAAAGCTTCAGCAATTTTTTGTTCTACCTGTTGTGTAGTAAAAGTCTCTTGTAAGCGAGTTGTTCTACTCTGAGCCTGGTTTGGTACTATTTCCAATTGAATTTGTTCTGGTTTCAATAACTCTTTTGAGAACGACCCTTGGGCAACCACAGAGTCCAAAAGCACCCACCAGCATTCGTTGCCATTTACCTCCCATTTGGCGGTAATAATCCCTTTGTAACCATTCCAGATTCCATGATCAACAATGACAATTCGCATCCCAGGTGCAAATTCGGGCGTATCTACTTGTTCGTTACTGGCAGCAGCAACAGTGGTGGAATTGGTGGAATTAGTTGTTTTTGGACTGGCTTTTGGATTTGTTCCAGTCTTTTCTGCTGTTGCCTTGACTTGTGCGGCTGTTTTCTTGCCAGAATTGACCAGTTCTTTGACAAGGTGATCAGCCACTTTAGTCAGTTGGCTAAGGGCAGCAACACTCCAGTTCTGGACTTTTTCTCGCACTAAACGTTGGATTCGCTCTGGCAGTTGCTCAAACCAAGCGTAAATTTTCATGGCTGAGGAGGCAATATAGCGAGATGCGCCAAAATCATTACTCAATAGCCAGGTGTTAAAAACCTGTTTACCATTTGGGCAAAAAGCGATGCAATTGTAGTAAATATCTTGCAATGCTTGACCACTAGCGAGTAAGCCATCAAAAGTCTGACGGACAAAGCCGATAAAGTTAGCTAGGGTGGTTTTGGCTTTGTTTTGCAGTCCGGGGTCTGTAAATTGGTTGTAATCGAAGTTGTAGTTGAGAGCAAAGGGCGCAATTGCATCAGCTTGTCTGTCAATGTATTGTTCTAATTCTTGCTGTGCAGTTGCTGGAATTTCTGCTAGAGCTACCCTAAAACCTTGATGTTGTGTCATCATAGTCTTGACCTCGAAATATTAGGTCTATTTGTGAAAGGGCGATCGGTTGATTCCGGCAAGAATGTGCTATCGCCTTTTTGCTTCTTATATTATAGCGATTAACTATTTAATTGTCTAATCGCTATAATGGCGATGAGTGTAAACGACAATAGAAATGAAAGACTTTTAAATGACAGCATCCTTAATGAATCGTAACGTTCCCCCAAAATTTACTAAACGAAGTGACAGAAAAGCTGTGCAGCAGTTGAAAGTCAAACTTCGTTGTCGCTTACAGGATTTAATTGATGCCCAAGATTTGACCAGATCGGCGCTGGCTGAGGCGACTGGGCTAACTCCTACTGCTGTTAGGGGATTGTGTGATAACTCTGCAAAGCGTTATGATGTTGATACTTTAGCAGTTCTGTGTGATTTTTTCGGCTGTGGAATGGGTGAATTGTTTGAGGTAATTCCAAAAGAGCGGCAATAGCGAATAAAGTAGCATTTCCAAGCTTTATTTTGGCTACACATAGCGATGAAAGCGGCGACTTGGGGTAGGGAAATTTTTTGGCAAATGAGAATCCAACAGAAACTAAGTATTTTTGTTACTAAATATATTGACCTTTCTAGTTATTGGACAGAAGACAAAAACATATCTTTCAAAAAGCTAAGGAAATGACTGGATTAGATAACAGAAACCTGTCATCTGCCAAAAAGGGACAATTGGATCGTGGACATTTTGAAACTCTGTTTAAACTCAGGGATTTAGCTTCTGAACTTGCGGGTAAACCCCTAACCCTAGAAGAGATTTTTAGTAAAGAGTGATGGGCTAAATATCGAAAATTTTGCAACCATTCCCCAAATAAAAACCTGTAGTTGAATAAATTTATTTTCTTAAATCAGATGAATGAACTATTTTCTATCATTCCCGACAAAATCCGAGATAAACTACCACTGACGGCAGATATAAAACAACTGCTTCAACAACAAACCATTAGTCAACATACCCCAGGCACAATTTTAAAAGATTTTCAAACTATTTTAGAATTTCTCCAACCCGATGGCGTTGAAGTTAGTAACACTCATCACCAATTCTCCCTTAAATACCTGCAACAGCTTAACTCTCAATTAAGTTCTCCCATAGATATTAATTTTAAACGTCCTGTCCAAAAATCTTACCCCTATATTCACGGTCTTTATTTCCTTCTCCGCGCTTCTGGACTATCTCAACTAATTACCAAAGGTAAAAAGATCAAATTAGTTTTAGACCCAAAAATTCTGCAAATTTGGCAGAATCTTAACCCTACAGAACAATATTTTACACTATTAGAACCTTGGTTAGTTTGGGGAGACAATAAACTATTAGGTGACGAAAGAGATATGTTTGACCAAGCATATCTGTGTTTATCATTTTGGGAAGATATTCCAGAAGCAGGATTAAAATTTAATAATTATTTAGAACAAGATAAATTAGGTTATTTTCCTGGATTCCATAATCTCGCTCTTTTGCATTTATTTGGTTTAATTGAATTAACATCAGGACAACCACAACCCGCTAAAGGTTGGCGTTTTACTGATGTTAAACCTTTGCCTTTGGGTAATGCAATTATGGCTATATTAACCGTTTAATCGAAGTGAATGGCATAGCCAAAAAACGGATCAAGTTGATAAAAAACGCCTGGGAGACTCAAAAAGCCATCAAAGAAGTGATGGTGTTTTTGCAAGGACATGGCGTTTCTACTATCTATGCAGTAAAAATCTATAAGCAATACCAAGACAAAGCGATCGCTGTAGTTACTAATAATCCCTACCAATTAGCTACTGACATCTATGGTATCGGATTTCTCACTGCTGACAAGATTGCGAGAAATCTGGGCGTTGCACCTGATTCTCAGTTTAGATATTGTGCCGGACTTGTTCATGCTTTGAGTGAAGCTGCTGAAGATGGTCATTGCTATACTCAGCAAGGGCATAAATTGAGGAAAAAGAAGAAAAAAGTGGTATAAAATATTAAAGAAAAAAGCTCAATGGGAATCAAGCAATGAAGACAAGAGAATATAGTGCAGAAGAAAAGGCAATATTCCATTATGAAAGA
>JANMEE010000270.1:0-9019 GCA_031376645.1 Dolichospermum sp. OTE_75_concoct_329_sub
TCTTTCATAATGGAATATTGCCTTTTCTTCTGCACTATATTCTCTTGTCTTCATTGCTTGATTCCCATTGAGCTTTTTTCTTTAATATTTTATACCACTTTTTTCTTCTTTTTCCTCAATTTATGCCCTTGCTGAGTATAAATTAATAGAATATTCTCATTCCCACTACTTACTATCCGGAAAAGATTCTGATGCCCCATCAATTGTCGTAACTGGGATAACTAATCCTTCTCTAGCCATAATCGCACCGGAAAAACTCGCATAGGCATCTGCACCCACACGATCTAAATAATCATCATTGTGGGCTGGATCGTGATGGTAAATTGCTAAGGTTTTCACATTGGCAGCTTTAGCAATTTTTATAGCTTCTTGCCATGTAGAATGTCCCCAACCAATTTTCGATGATTTGGAGTTGCTGTATTCTTCATCAGAATATGTAGAATCATAAATCAGTACGTCAGCATTGCGAGCTAACCACAATACATTTTCATCTAAATGATCAGGATAATGTTCTGTATCAGTGATGTAGACAGCAGCGCCACCTTGCCAATTAACTCGATATCCTACTGCTTCACCGGGATGATTCAAAAGAGCCGTTTCTATGATGATGTCATCAATATGAATAGGCTGTCCTGGTTGCACGTTGTGAAAAGTCAAGTTGGACTGCATAATCTGTAAAGGTACAGGGAAGTTAGGATGCAGCATTTGGTCATTTAACCGCTGTTCTATGGTTGAACCGTCTGGGGCGATCGCTCCATAAATATCAAATTTATTACCATTGATAAAGGCTGGGGTAAAAAAAGGAAATCCTTGAATATGATCCCAGTGGGAATGGGTAAAGAATAAATGACCCTCTACTGGCATTTGTGACAATAAGGATTTTCCTAAAACGTGTAATCCTGTGCCAGCATCAAAAATTAGTCTTTTACCGCCTACTTGCATGGAGACACAAGGAGTATTACCTCCGTAGCGGACAGTATCTAACCCTGGACTGGGGATACTGCCCCTAACGCCCCAAAATTGCACATTAAATTGGTTCTCTATCCTAGACATGGGTATTGTTGGCTGGCTGGACTGAGCAAAAGAGGAATGAAAAAAACGACTTCTGATTTGTTTAAGTGTATGCTGTTTTACAAATTTTATTGTTTAAAACAACATGATTAGCTTTGAAATTTGCACGCGCTTTGGCAAGAGACGCATCTACTCTCAGCAAAGTTTAGCTAGAATCAGTGAGCAAGAATTATTATATAGTTGTTTTTTCATCAATCCTATTGTAGATATGTTACTACACTTACTTAAGTAATATCTAGTTAAAATCCAGTAAAGTTACTGAAAATAACTCTTTCTAGCTTAAACAAACCCACCTAAACCTACGGGAATTTCAATTCCCATGTAGATAGTTGATTAAGTCCATGACCATAAGTCAGATTATATTGCAACGGAGTAACACTGATATATTTCTTCTGAATGGCATGAACATCAAGGGGAATATGATTTGGTAAATTTAACTCCACCGGTGGTTCTACATCCTCAATTACCTCTCCAGTTAACCAGTAATAAGTTTTACCTCTAGGATCAGTTCGCTTATTAAAAACATCCACGTAGCGTCTTACTCCTTGTCTAGTGAAACTGACACCAGCAATTTCTTCCTCGGATAAGGGGGGAATATTGACGTTAAGTAACATTGACTCTGGCAAAGGTTGTCCGGCAATTTTAGCGACTAGGACTTGGGCAAATTTAGCCGCTGGTTGAAAGTCCTTGTGAGTATGACTGGTTAAACTAAAAGCAATACTAGGAATACCTTCGATTAAACCTTCCATTGCGGCCGAAACAGTTCCAGAATAAAGGATTTCTGTTCCCAAATTTGCACCTTGGTTAATGCCAGATAGGACTAAATCCGGTGGAGAATCTAATAAAGCCCATAATGCTAATTTTACACAATCTGAAGGCGTACCATCACAAGCCCAAGCTTTAATATCAGGATGAAAAATAGATTCGACTATTTCAGCGCGAATAGGTTGCAGCAAGGTTAATCCATGTCCAGTTGCCGAGCGCTCTCGATCTGGACAAACTACTGTCACTTCGTGACCCGCAGCAGCTAAGGTATTAGCTAAGGCACGAATACCCGGAGCAGAAATTCCATCATCGTTACTAATTAGTAATTTCATATTTTATTAGTTATTAGTCATTAGTCATTAGTCATTAGTTATTAGTTATTAGTTTAGAGTCAGTTGTCAGTGTCCGTTGTCACACCAGCAAAAAATAAATGTAACTTCCTTTCACTAATTCCCCTATTCCCTTATTCCCTTATTCCCTTATTCCCTTATTCCCTTATTCCCTTATTCTCTGTTCCCTGTTCCCTGTTCCCTGTTCCCTGTTCCCTGTTCCCTGTTCCCTGTTCCCTGTTCCCTGTTCCCTGCTATAGACTAATGACTAATGACTCATCACCAATGACTAATGACTAACAATTTAGAGGATCAACTTTTAGCATTACGCCAAGAAGGAGAAACAGCGATCGCATCTGCTGATACCCTGGAACGCCTAGAAGAACTCAGAGTTAACTATTTGGGCAAAAAGGGGCAATTGGGGGCGCTATTGCGAAGTATGGGGCAAATGAGTGCAGAGGAACGGCCTAAGTTCGGGGCGATCGCTAACACTGTTAAAGAAGCCATCCAAAACAGCCTTGACCAACAACGCACAACATTGGAATCTGCTCAAATTCAGGCACAGCTAGAGGCGGAAACAATAGATGTCACTATGCCGGGTATTTACCGTCCCCAAGGTCGGATTCATCCCCTAAATGGCATTATTGACCAAACCCTAGATATCTTTGTCGGCATGGGTTACACCGTTGCCCAAGGTACAGAGATGGAAACAGATTACTACAATTTCGAGGCTCTTAACACGCCCCCAGATCATCCAGCCCGTGATATGCAGGATACCTTCTATTTACCAGATGGTAACTTACTCCGGACTCATACTTCTTCCGTGCAAATTCGCTACATGGAAAAAGAGGAACCACCTATTCGCGTTGTTGCCCCAGGTCGAGTATATCGCAGAGATGACGTAGATGCGACGCACTCCGCAGTTTTCCATCAAATTGAACTTTTAGCAATAGATGAAGGACTAACTTTTACAGATTTAAAAGGAACTGTGAAAGTATTTTTACAATCAATATTTGGCGATTTACCAATTCGCTTTCGTGCCAGTTATTTTCCCTTTACCGAACCTTCTGCCGAAGTAGATTTACAGTGGAAAGGACGGTGGTTAGAAGTGATGGGTTGCGGCATGGTTGACCCCAATGTTTTGAAATCTGTGGGTTATGATCCAGAAGTTTATAGTGGATTTGCTGCCGGTTTTGGTGTAGAACGGTTTGCAATGGTATTACATCAAATTGATGATATTCGTCGTTTGTATAATAGCGATTTACGCTTTTTACAACAATTTTAACGTAGGGGCGGGGTTTCCCCGCCCTTAATCAAGCTTCCTATTCCCTGCCATAATCATGAACCAAAACTCAACCAACCAAAAATTTCCTTAACTGTTAATTCTAAATTACAGCAGTTTCTGCTCTTATGAGTTACATCTTAGCCCCCTCATCGCTTGCGGGGAGGGGGTTGGGGGTGGGGTTTTTGTACCTCATAACACAAAGGAAGTGCTGTATTACCTTCAATAATTGGTAATTTATAATCACCTTCATATATTTCTATTTTTTGTCCAGGAAATACAGCTAATACACTTTCTTCTTCTGGATTTAATAACCAACCTAATTCAGTTCCATACCGGGAACAATGCAATAATTTAGTTAATACTTTTTTCTGTTGTTGTTCTGGGGAAAGAATTTCTATTACCCAGTCAGGATGAATTTCAAACTGGTTAGCAATTCTCCCAGATTCAGTTTTAATAGGATATTATTAAATAATATCCTATGTGAGGTGAGGTAATGAAAGCTTTTGAAGTGACGGGAAAAATTGATCAAAAGGGTCAATTATTATTAGATACACCTTTAGAAATTCATCCATCTAGTCAAGTTAGAGTCATTATCCTTGTATCAGATGAAACTGAATCTGATCCTGAGGATACTCCCATTGAGGATATAAAAGAGAGTTTAAAAATAGCATTACAAGAAGCAAAGGCAGGAAAAAGAATACCTTTAGCAAAAATGTGGGAAGGTATTGATGCAGAATGAGTCTTTTTTAATTAATATTGATTTAACTCCTGAATATCAGAGAAATTTAAAATATTTAGCTAAAAAATACCGAAATATTCGTTCTGATACTCAGCTTTTTATTACTGAATTGCAACAAGGAAATTTATTAGGAGATAGGTTAACAGGTTTTGGTGAAGATGTTTATATTTATAAAGCTAGAGTCAAAAATAGTAATATTCAAAAAGGTAAAAGTTCTGGTTATCGCATAATTTATTTACGTGAATTAGAAACCAGTATTTTATTGTTAACAATTTACAGTGAATCTGAACAAGAAGATATTACTGATAATGAGATTAATTTTATTTTGGAGGAGTTTTATAGAGATGAATAGAAAACGGCAATAATAGGAAGATAATAAATGATATTTGAAAAATTTTAAGTAGGGTGGGCAATGTCCACCGGATAAAGGTTTTGGTGGGCATTGCCCACCCTACGGATATTATGGCTACGCCACGCTTCGCTATCAAAAATCAAATATTAGTCCTATATATTATTACCGATAATGTTGAAAATTAGTTTTCAGGAAATATCTGTAAAATCAAGTACATTGGGTATGTAATTACTAGCTGAAAAAGCGTGAATAAATTATTTATCAGTATCGGAATGTTTTTCGGTTCTACTATTGGTGGCTACATTCCGCTTTTATGGGGTGGAAGTTTGTTCTCATTTACCTCAATTCTATTTAGTGTGATTGGGGGAATTTTAGGAATATGGCTAGGTTATCACACTTCCAAATATTTGGGGCTTATGTAATTTGCTAGAATTATTTACCATTAATTAAGTAGGGGTTTAGCAATGCTAAACCCTTTATTCTCTCCATTTTTAAACTGCTTATTTTAAACTCAGATCATGTTGAGAAAGTAACTTCTCAACCTTTGCTTCTTCAATGCGAGAAGTTAATTTTTTACTTTCATACGCATCTCTAGTAGTTTTTGCCAAAGTAAAAGTAGAACCAACAGAAAAAGCTAAACCCATGCCCATAAATCCTTTGATCCAGTTATCTGCGGGTAAATTAACAATACCCAAAGTAGTTAGAGAAATAGATAAAACAAAAGATGCCCATGTTTGTAAAACCCAAGCTGGATTCTCTTTTTGTTGATTAACTGTTGACATATTACCTACTTTTTAATTACTTACTAACATACCGATTGTATGTATTAGTAAAAAAGGCAGTGATAGTAACTTACCAGTTCCGTAACTGTACTCAATAAAAATCACTCAAAAGGCATAAAATAAAGCAGTTATTAATACAAAATTTGTACCAGTTTTGCAAGTGGCACAAACTTGTAGAGACAACCGCAGTTTTTATCTAACTTCGCTGCCAAATTTTAATGGTTTTATCCAAACTCCCACTGACTAACATTTCTCCAGAAGCGGTAAAGGATAAAGCTGTAACTGTATTACCATGACCTGTAAATGTGCCTAATAATTCCCCAGATCCTAAATGCCATAATTTGATAGTTTTATCAGTACTACCACTAGCAATAATTTGTCCATCAGGACTTAACGCAACTGCATTGACACTATCTCGATGTCCTTTGAGAGTGTGAACTAATTCCCCAGTGGGTAAATTCCAAACTCGAATAGTTTGATCTTGACTACCACTGACTAAAAATTTAGCATCAGCACTCATAGCCAAGGAATTGACAATATGGGAATGACCCATTAGAGTGTATATGGGTTGTGTATCGGGCAAATTTTTCTGATTTTGTGTAGCGGATGTTTCCCAAACTTTGATTTTCCGATAGCTACCTGTAATCAAAATTTTCCCATCTTGACTTAGTACCATAGAATGGGCTGCGGTATCATCTAAAGATAGGGTATTTTCGACTTGGCGATCGCGCAAATTCCAAAACAAAATCTTGCGATCATGACCACCAGTTGCTAACATATTACCATCAGGTGTAAACGCCACACAACGCACATCTCCATGATGTTTGTGGAGAATATCAATTAACTCTAAAGCCCCAGTATGCCAAATTTTAACTGTGGAATCTGCACCTACACTTACTAATGTTTGTCCGTCGGTACTAAAAGCTAAGGAATTAACTTCATTAACTAAGCCAGAATGAATCCAAGGATATTCCGATAATGTCTCGATTAATTCACCTTTGGCTAAATCCCATAACTTTGTTTCCCCTCTACTACCACTAGCTAAAATGGGAATAGTTCTAACATTTTTACAGTCGGTATCTTTAACTTCTAAAGTTTTGATAGCATAGGCTAAACAGTTAATACCTCTGGTATGTCCTTTTAATGTTTGCCAACATTCCCAATCACCAATAATTTTCTTTTGGGGATGATCTGATGGTAATGTTTGAATTATTTCTACCATCATTTTCTTATCAATTACTGGCACATCATCTTGTTTACCGCCTAGAGATTGTAAATACCAATTTAATCCTCCTGCATACAATAAACTACTAGGAGTTAAATATATCTTTGATTCAGGAAAATCCAGTTGATTTGTGGGCAAAAAACCAGTAATTACGGTTTGTTTGTGGTATCCTAATTCGTTATTTCCGGGATAAAATAAACAAAGAAAAATTAATACTTGATGTCTATTGATATCTTGTTGACTAACAGACCAACGAATTTTATCTTTTTTAATGCCGTTAAAACTTTCTCCATCTGCTACGTGAACTTGAATACTGATCTTTGGGTTATTAGTCAATAAATAAGTAAATTTACTTTCACCACGTAAATTTCCCTCATCATCCAAAACCATATTTTCTAAAGTGTCTTGTGGCACTTTTCTGACTAATTTTCCCAACCGTTCCGTAATCATCCAATCTACAATTTGTTCACGGACAAGATAATCTTCGGCTTGACGTTGAAAATAAGTAGGAAAGGGAATTATCCAATCAGGGTATTCAGGATATTCAGGTGGTATCGGTGGCGGATTTTTGGCGAGAATTTCGGCTTGTTGACGAGAACATTCGAGAATTTTCGTGAATGAATCCCCCGCAAATGCCATCACTTCACTGTGATAACCTTTAACTCGACTTTCTAAAAGAGAAAGATCCGCAGTTTTGGGTTTTTTCACCCGGTTTAAGAAGTCGGTTTGTTGCGCTTTTAGTAAACTAATCCAATTCATCTGCATGATAGTGGCACACCATTGCATACCCAAGATAACTTATACTAGTGCAATAATTACTCAATTTATAACTTCAGCAAAAATTCAGTAATTATTGCAGTCTCATAGAATACAAAAACTAGCTGAATTTCATTAAATAGGAGTCACCGAGTCAGAATAAATTCTGACTGAGTGAATTGTTCTTCGAGTAGTAGGTTATGGAGATTTCGATGATTTCCATAAATTCTAACTAACCTAACTGATAATTTACTGTTTCTCTAGAAACACTTCTGGGTGGAAAAATGAAAGATGTATCCTACTTTGCACACTTTCCTACTAATAGATTTTTTACCAGTTGTTCAATTTTGCTATAGCAATAGTATTTGAATTCTGAAACTTCTAAGTATTTGTAGGGTGTATTAGGCATCGCTGTAACACACCCTAAGCTCAGTTAACGGTGCGTTACGAGACGAGCTAACGCACCCTACGTGCATTCGAAAAATCAAATATTAGTGCTATATATCCTCTTATTGATATTTTCAGGATAACTTTATTAAAAAAATAAATACTATGATCTAGGGCTTGACTATTATAAAAATAGTTGTGTTGGTTTATGGGAAGCATGAATATTGATCATCTACAAAACTTGAATCTCGTCTTGAATCAATTTTAAAGTTATGAATCATAAAGAAGCACTAATATCCTTAGAAAAAATAATTCCTAATAAATTGCTAAATCAGATACAATATATTCATTGTACTTTAGTTTCATGGTGGATTTTGCATTGGGGAAGTCAGCCTTTAAAATTTTCTGAAAAATCAGCAATGGTTTTTTCTCCCCATCAAGATGATGAAACATTTGGTTGTGGAGGCATGATTGCCTGCAAAAGAGAAAAAGGAATACCAGTATGTATAACTTTTTTAACTGATGGTAGAGGTTCTCATGGGTCAGATCCACATATTCAAAATCAAGTTATCTATATCCGTCAACAAGAATCTTTGATGGCTTTAGATATTTTGGGTGTAAACACTTCAGATATTCATTTTTTAAATCATCAAGATGGCAGTTTAGCTTCCTTGAATATAGAGAAAAAGCAACAGATAATTACGCAAATTTCCGAACTGCTTGAGTTTTATCAACCGGGAGAAGTTTATGTTCCTCACCGCAAAGATTGCCATCAAGATCATGAAGCTACCTATAACTTAGTAAAAGAGGCAATTAGCCAATCTAAAATTACTACAGAACTACTTCAGTATCCTATTTGGGTATTTTGGCGATCGCCATTATTTATTCTTTTGAAGTTACAAGATATTACAGCGGCTTATCGTTTATCAGTTACAGCAGTAAAAGAGAAAAAAGCAAAAGCCATTGCTGCCTATCCTTCTCAACTTCAGATGTTACCAGATGGATTTATTAACCGCTTTTTAAATTCAGAAGAAATATTTTTTAAATCAGAGTAAAGTTTTTAGGGGATGAATGAACAAGTCTCTCATGGTGTATCAAATATTGTTTTACCCCTCCCTAACCCTCCCCTTTGCGACGGGGAGGGGACTTGATTTTCCGGTTTCCCCCCAATACATCGGGGGGACTAAGGCTGACAGGTGTAGGTTTTTTACAATTGGGTTTTATGCGGGACTTGGAAGACAAGGAAGGAAAGTAGACAAGGGAGTATGAAGAAAAAGAACCGGAAAATTCCGCCCGATATGTTCCCTATCTTCATAGGTTTTAATTCT
>JANMEE010000276.1:0-22589 GCA_031376645.1 Dolichospermum sp. OTE_75_concoct_329_sub
GGAGAAGGAATGTATGATTGGTAACAAAACAACCCATAAACCGAGTATTTTTTGGATAAAATCCTCCTTGTCTACTATCCTTCCTTGTCTTCCTGGTCTTGCCTTTACAGAGAATATTAAAAACCTACACCTGTCAGCCCCCCTGCCCCCTTCCCTCGTAGGGAAGGGGGGTTTCAAAGCCTCTCCCCACTTCGGGGAGAGGTTTACAAGAGGGGTTTATTTATACATTAAAAACTTTTCAAACATCCTCTAAAAGTTGGTTTTCTAGGTTTCCAATCAAAAAATCTAGATCCTCAGTAAATATATAGTAGCGTTGTCATTTTTTAACCTCGCGCTCCAGGCGCAGAGAGGATATAAGTTATTTGTATGGGATTTTGGGAAAAAATATTTTCTCAATAATTTGGGGTCTATTCTCATGATTATTGAGAATGAAGTCAATAATTTAACGAGTTTTGGTTATTTCAGCCAGGGGGGTTGACAGTATTCCGAGTTTCGGGTATGCTTATATTATATCTAGAAATCTGTCCGCGCATATATATTAGGGTTTTAAGTTTTTTACATTTTCAGCATGAGGATTTGAGGATTTTCAGAATCAAATCAATTTTAAATTTTAAGTTATTAACTGCACTTGCATCTCCAGGTATTTTTGGTGGTCGTGATTGTGAGTATATCTGGTAGTGTTGTGGTGAGTTTAATCATAGGCTTTTAGTGCAAATTATCATAATAATCTATCTTTTTTGCTGCAATTGATTATTAAAGGTGTAGCGATCGCCTATAATGTGAGCGCAGGTTCATTTTACAGATAATGCAGGCTATAACCTTAATAATCAATTCTGTCCAAAGCTGAAAGAGGAAGATAATTTAATGATCGATCCAATAATTTTTATCATATTTTTAGCTTTAGTAGGTTATGCCTTGGCATCTGCAAAGATGGTAAATCAAGGGAATGTCGCATTAGTTGAACGGTTAGGGCGGTATCATCGCAAACTTAATCCGGGAATCAGCTTTATTGTTCCCATTCTTGATCAGATTGTGATGGAAGATACAACCAGAGAGCAACTTTTAGATATTAAACCGCAAAATGTAATTACTAAAGATGGTGTTTACTTAGAAGTTGATGCAGTTCTTTACTGGCGTATCAAGGATATTGAAAAAAGTTTTTATGCTATTGATGATTTACAAGTGGCATTAGCAAACTTGGCAACAACTACCTTGCGGGAAAATATCGCTCAGAATTCTTTAGAGGATACGAATATGTCTAGAGACGAGATGGATAGAACTATCTTAGGCGTATTAAATCCCATTACATCGGCATGGGGAATTGAAATTATCCGTTTAGATATTCAGAGCATTACCCCACCGGAAACTGTCCGCAAGTCAATGGAAGAACAACAAAATGCACAAATTAAAAAAAAGGCAACCATAGAAGCAGCAGAAGGGGAGCGACAAGCAGCAGTTAAACGGGCTGAAGGAACTAGAACATCTATAGAAATAATTTCTGAGGCATTGCGTTCTCATCCTGAAAGTAAGGATATTTTAAGATATCTTGTCGCCCAAGATTATGTAGATGCTAGTCAAAAACTGGGTGAAAGTAATAATGCCAAAATTGTATTTGTAGATCCTGCCAACTCAACAGAAATGTTTCAGGAATTGATTGCTGATTCAGTCCAAGAGAATCATGGTAAAAATTCTGGTAATGGCAATGGCAATGGCAACGGTAATGGTAATGGTAATGGTAATGGTAATGGGAAAGGTAATGGGAAAGGTAACGGTAATGGATCTAATTAACAAAGTAAATTCGAGGACTAATTGCCCTGCCCAACTCTTCTTTTCTTTCCTTCTTCCTTCTTTCTCCTGACTCCTGACTCCTGACTCCTGACTCCTGACTCCTGACTCGTAGGATGTCGGTAAATAGCATCTGCTACTAAAGTAACTTCTTGCATTTCCTGAACATCGTGAACTCGGAGGATATCTGCACCATGAAAAATTGCCGCACAACAAGCTGCGGCTGTTCCCCAGACTCGTGCTTTTGGATCTGGTTGATTGAGAATATTACCTATAAAACTTTTGCGAGATGCTCCCACCAAAATTGGAGAATTGAGTGTTTTTAATGATTCTAAACGGCGAAAAATTTCTAAATTCTGCTCATGGTTTTTAGCAAAACCAATACCAGGATCAATAATTATTTTATTTGGGTCAATTCCCAAAAGTGTAGCTTCGGTAATTTTCTGAGATAAAAATTGATAAATATCAGGAATTAGATCTTCATAATCTGTGAATTTTTGCATGGTTTGGGGTTTTCCTCGGATGTGCATTAACACAATCGGCACATTTAAACTGGCAACAGTTGGCAACATTTGGGGGTCAAATGTACCAGCAGAAATATCATTAACTATATCTGCTCCAGCGGTAATTGCGGCTTTAGCTACTGCCGCTCTAGTTGTATCTACAGAAATAGGGACATCAATGATTGGACGTAGCAACTCCAAAACTGATATGACTCGCTCCAGTTCTGCTTCTAGGGAGATTTGCTCTGCCCCTGGACGAGTTGATTGTCCACCAATATCAATGATGTCAGCACCAGCAGAAACCATTGCTTGTGCCTGGTTTAGAGCGGCTGATGTGGTGTTAAATTTACCACCGTCACTAAAACTATCAGGGGTGACATTCAAAATCCCCATGATATAAGTCCGCTTTCCCCAAGCAAAACAGTGATCTCTGATAGTTAAGTTATGAAACATGAAATTTTTTAGTTGTTAACTTTAAATTAATTCGTCCCCAATCCCCAATCCCTGACTATTGATAATTGACGATTCTGGCAAAACTATCAGGTTCTAGACTAGCTCCTCCCACGAGAGCGCCGTCAATTTCTGGTTGTGCCATAATCTCATCAATATTATTCGGTTTGACTGAACCGCCATATTGAATAGGAACGAGGGGATTAGTTAATTGACTGCGAATTAAGCCAATTACCCGATTTGCTTCCTTCGATTCACAGGTATCACCAGTCCCAATTGCCCAAATTGGCTCATAGGCAATGATCAAGTTGGTTTGATCGATGTCTACTAAGTCTTTTTTTAACTGGGTGCTAATTATTGATTCTGTTTCCCCTGCATCTCGTTGTTGTTTGGTTTCCCCAACACAGAGAATGGGGATGAGTCCATGCTTTTGAGCGGCTTTGAGCCGGAGATTCACGGTTACGTCTGTTTCTCCAAAAAACTGCCGTCTTTCGCTGTGGCCAACAATTACATAACGCACACCCATTTCTGTAAGCATAAGGGCGGAGATTTCGCCTGTATATGCTCCATTTTCTTCCCAGTGGACATTTTGTGCGCCTAAATTTACACGGCTGCCATGCAAAGATTTAGACACCAGGCTTAAATCAGTGAAGGGAGGAAACAGTACAACTTCTCGTTCTGAGGGGGTATCCTCCAGGTGAGACAAAAATCCGCTTAAAAAGTCTGCGGATTCTGCCTGGGTTTTAAACATTTTCCAGTTACCAGCAATAACGATTTTCCGCACAGGTGATTTAATCAAAATTTTAATGCTACTAGATGCACTTTTTAATGTACTACTTTTTAGGACTATTCACGCGGCAGAATCCATCGGGTTACAGAAACGGTAGTCAGTAGGAATATAGGCAGAAGTGTTGGTCTTTATAATAAATGAGATGCTTTATAAGTTATTTGTTTATATGCTATCAATCAAGAGGAGGATGCCAACCACTAATTACCCAACGCTTTCGAGCAATAAGAATTACTGGATTATTGATTCGTAGCTTGACTATTGTGGTGCGACCAATAGCATTTATACCTTCTAATCTTGTACCATCAGCACTCCATCCAAAATGGTCAGTCCATTTCTGTTGACGAGGGTTAAAAAGTTGTATAGTTTCACCACTCAAAGGATCTATAGATTCAACTACATCACTTTTGAATTCGTTACATGAACGACAAGCTAAACAGAGATTTTCAAAAGTTGTTTCTCCACCCTTAGAAACTGGTTGAATATGATCATAAGTCATAGGAATACCGCTATTTGCTTCAGATGTTAAGCAATAACAGCAACGTGATTTATCTCTATCTATAATTTTTTTTCTTAAACTTTCAGAAATATATGTAGACACAATAATTTAACAATTTGATAGACGATACCCTCGCCAACTGAGTAATACTGCTGCTTGGGCTTTACATAACATAAATAAATCAGCCTCATGTCGAAGTGACATCAACTCTAATCGTTCTACTTCAGTAAGTATACCCCTAGAGTTATGATCAAGCAGGATGTTATATCTGTCCATATCATCTGCTGTTTTCCGACTATTGGCAATTTGCCAAAGAGTATTGTCATCTAGCTTATCTAATGCTGCAATTTCAGCTTGAAATTCCTCTGGGACATCATCCCATGCTGGTGGACTACCAACTTGCAAAGCATGAAGTATTACTTCTTCTAAGGGACGTTGAGTGGCATTAGCAGTATTAACTAATCGCTGATAGATAATTTCCGGGATTTGGAGAGTTACAGTTTCACTAAGCATAGGGTTAAGGTTAGGAGCTATTTTGTCTGATGATTTCCCTTATTCTCAATCATCAATCCATTTAAATCTGAATCGTGCATCCTTTTTTCTCAAATCTCTTTCTATTTCTAATTCTGCTTCTAAGTCTTGGCTCTTATTACGGAAAATACTTAAGTATCTTTTTCTTAATTATTTGGTCATTTTTTGGCTTGCCTACTTACTACATTATTTTTACTATAATTACATCTTACACAAATGTATAAAAATAGGCAATGTTTCTATATAAGCATTTTCAATCATAACTAAGGTACTGTATACAGTATTTACATATAAGGCAGGCTTATCTTGATCTGCCTGCCCTAAATACCCAGTTATAGCTATCCTATCCCAAACACAGAACCCACCGTAGACTTAATTGAGTTTCCTGCATCCTTTAAAGCCTGACTAAAGGGTTGTTTATTCTGCAAGAATACCCGCGCACAATTGCGTCCTGGCATCCCGGAAATTGAACCACCGGGGTGTGTTCCTGCACCTGTTAAAAAGAGATTCTCAATGGGGGTTTTATAATTGGCTAATTCTGGCAAAGGTCGGAAAAAGATCATTTGATCCATCGTCATATCAATATGATAATAATTCCCTTTGTATGATCCTAATCTTTCTCCTAATTCCGCTGGACTTTCTACTCTTCTAGCAATGATTGATTTTTGCAAATTTGGCGAATAAGTTGCTAATTTGTCAACTACTCTATCTGCCACTTTATTTTTCAATTCATCAGTCCAACCTGTACCTTTTAACCCTGTACCTTCTGCACCAGCAATTTGATAAGGAGCAAAAAATTCAATCCATAAAGTATGTTTTCCAGGTGGTGCTAAACTGGGGTCAAGGGCGCTAGGCATAACAACATACATGGAGGGGTCAGAATCGGGAATTTCGCCTAATGTACATTTACTATGAGCCTGTTCTACATGATTCATAGAATCGGCAATTAGAATTGAACCAATGAGATATTCATCCTTATGATCATGGTGAGAAAAGTTCAGCGGTTCATCTAATGCTAAATCTATTTTCAGGATAGTTTCATTGTTGTTGATAATGCGGCGTTTTAACCTTTCCCATAAATCAGGATCAACTGCATCAATATCACTTTGTTCAGTCATTTGTAAAAACAATCTTTGAGCATCAATATTAGAAATTACTCCATGTTTTGCTAAATATTCTTTACCATTTGCCACCCGCACACCTACAGCTTTAGCATCATCAATGATAATCTTTTCAACGTGCTGGTCTGTGAGAATTACCCCACCTTTCGTAGTCACTAATTTCACCAATGCTTGCACCAATGCCCCTGTACCACCGCGAGGTCTAGCCATACCAGGATTATGACGCATGGCCATCATCATCACACCAATTGACAGATTTTTTTGAGAAGGTGGCGCTCCTAATTCTGATGCTAATCTAGCTAGAGGTGCTTTCAAAAATTCTTCATCAAACCATTCATTGAGAATATCCTCAGCACTATTAAGCATTGTTCGCACAAAATCAAAGCTTTTAGCGGGAGAACCAACTACAGAAAATAAATCTTTAACTTGTTGAAGATTGTAATTGCCAAAAATATCTATAATTGATTTTGGTGGGGCATTAAACATGGGAATCATGGCGTTAATTGCCCGTTGCCAATAATCTGTAAATTCGGCATATTTTTTAGCATCTCTTTCATTATAACGAGCAATTTCTGCACAGGTTTTTTCTAATGATTTATGAGCTAAAAAATATTTGCCGTCGGGGTGGGGACAAAATACAACTGGGTCACAGTCTAAATATTCTAAGCCGTATTTTGTCAGTTCTAATTCTTCAACTACTGGACCCAAATGGATAAATTCATGGTCAATGGCACACAGGTTAAATTTAAAGCCTGGTGCTTTATCTGGGATACATTCTTCTGTTGTTGCTGCACCACCAGGAACAGGACGTTTTTCTAGTAACAGAACACTATAACCTGCTTTGAGTAAATAAGCCGCACAAACTAAGCCGTTGTGTCCAGCACCGATGATGATAACGTCGTATTCTTGCATATTTCTTATTACATACAAACCTGGCTTTTTTATATTATTATATTTAGCGCAAATTGCAAATAAATTATGTATGAAATTTAGGGGAAATTATTTATAAAATATATCGGAATTTGATTATAAAAATATACGTGGGGTGAAAAATGCTGATGAGGGGAGATTTTTGGTGGGCATTGCCCACCCTACAAAATTAAACTGTTGCTGTTTCTAAATTTGCAGATATTGGTTGACGAATATTCTCAATCACTAGATTAATAGGAGCATTTGGACCAGTGACTAAACCCCGTCTTTGTGGTTTAATTTCCTGAGTATCAATTAATTTTATTGACCATGTTTTCATAACTTTAGCTAATATTAATTTCATTTCCATTTGGGCAAATGCTAAACCTATACAACGTCTTGCACCACCACCAAATGGGAGAAATTCATAAGGTGAAAATTGTTTTTCTAAAAAGCGTTCGGGGTTAAATTTTTCGGGTTGAGGATAAATATCTTCCCGTTGATGAGTTAAATAAATTGAACCCATGATAATTGTCCCTGGTTCAAGTTGATGACCACAAACAGAAATAGGTGTTTTCACTTTGCGGGGAAAAGTCAACATTCCTACAGGATGAATCCTTAATGTTTCATTACAAACAGCAGTTAAATATGGCAATTTAAAGATGGTATTAGAATCAGGATTTTCTCCCAAACTATCCAATTCTGCTAATAGCTTCTGTCGAACTTCTGGGAGTTTATGAATCCAGTAAAAAGCCCAAGAAATTGCTGTAGCTGTAGTTTCATGACCTGCAACTAATAAAGTCATTAATTCATCTCTTAATTCTTCATCAGTCATAGGTTGACCTTCTTCATCTCTAGCAGCCATAAGTAGAGTGAGGATATCTGTTTGAGAAGGATCAAAATTTTCTCTTCTTTCTTGAATTTCTTGGTAAATAATTTGGTCAGATTCCTCCATCTTCTTCATTTTCTGTTTCCAAATTTCTGAAATCCCAAACATCTCCTTTAATTGAGGAAAATACAGAAAAGTAACACTCAATCTGCTACTACTTTGTTCGATAATTTCGCAAAGTAACTGTTTAAGTTTTTCAGGGCGTTCTCCTTCATAAATGCCAAAAACAGCTTCCATCATTACTCCAAGTGTAATCTCTTGAGAAACATTTCTGATATTAAAAGGTTGATTTTTTGCTTGTTTATTGATAGTTTTTATGGTGATATTTTCAATTATTTCTGCATAAGTTCGCATTCTTTCCCCATGAAAAGGAGGCATAATTAATTGACGTTGCCGTTGATGTTCTTTACCACTCAGACTAATGACAGAATTTTTGCCCAGTAAATATTCAAAAATACTGTTCAAATCTCCTGGTGCTTCCAACTCTTTATGATCATTACTTAATATCTGCTGCATAGCTTCAGGAGAATGTACAAATAGCAGAGGTGGTAAGCTACTTTGTAATTTCAAAGTAAACAAATCACCATAAGTTTTAGCACATTCTACCATATAAGGCATAGGTCTGAATATCCAGTTTAACACTTGAATAGTAGCTGGTACTTTTGGTCCTGGTAGTAGTTGCATAATCTTCTCCTGTGATGACCAGACAATTAATCACATAATAACTTAACTTTAACTATAAACCCTCTTGGGGTAATTGGAACTTGACACGAAACAAAAACCTAAAAATCCATCAACTTATTTTCAATTTCCAGCTTTTGATAACCTGGTTGATGAAGATATTAAAGCACCATTTTAATAGGTTGTTAACTCCTTAGTTTCACGGATAAAAATTATTGGCACTGTCTCCGAGTTGCTAATGATAACTATGTTAACGCTGATTTTATTAGCTCTTCCTTCTTCCCTTCTTCCTTCTTCCTTCGTGTACTTCGCTCCTTCGTGGTTCATTTAATCCATATTCTGCAAACAAAGACAGGATAACCAATTATGGGGGTAACTATTTAACCTACTTATGGTGATATTGCGAAAAAGCAATTAACTATTAGATCCTCAAAGATGTAAAATTTTGATTACATTAAACGACAATCTCTAGTTTTTTCCGATTTTATTAAGGTACTCAGCATGACAGCAATTACGACAAAGACAACTTCCGCAGTTCCCAATTTTTGTGAAGGTATCCAATATTTTGGGGAAGCATTACCAGATTTTGAAAAATATGGGGCAACGCCGATTATAGAATCTGGTAAAATAGCGATCGCAAATCCTACTGATATAAATGCAGTATATCAAACATTACTGGCTGCCGATGCCCTGCGCTACTTAACCCTACAAGTTGCCGCGAGTAAGGCTTCTGGACATCCCGGCGGTTTTGCCAGCCAAGCAGAAGCTTATGCAGCTTTGGTCATGCTGGGACATAAAAACATTATCACCGAAGTTGGACACCACGCCCCTGGTTTCTATAGTGCCATGTTCTTAGACCGCTCCTTAGAAGACATGGGCATTTCTACAGTACAACAATTGCGCGATCGCTTTCGAGAAAAGCATGGATTATTAGGACACCTTTCCGGCTTCATTCCCGGTATTCTTGCCCCTGCTGGACCCCTGGGACAAGGGCAACATTTCGCCATGTCTGCTGCACTCCTACACCGTGATAAACTCTTCCCCTTCACCCTGGGAGACGGGGGACTGGGTGAACCCTATATCATGAGTGCAATGGCGCATTTTAACACCGCTTACCCCACCGTTACCAACTTCTTACCCATATTAGTGTGGAACGGTTACAGCCAAGAACACCACAGTATGGTATCTCTGAAAACCAACGAAGAGATGATTGCCTTCTGGAAAGGTAACGGTTTTGCGGAAGTCGTGTTAGTAAATGCCAAAGATTTTGACGACCAAAATCAAACTGGTGATTATGTTGATAGTACCGCATTTTCTTTTGAGAAGCGCCTAGAATTTACCAAAGCCGTATTAGTAGGAATGGATAAAGCTGCGCGTTCTGCACTGAGCGGAAAATTAACAGTATTTATTATCAAACAACTCAAAGGGGCTGGGGTTCATGCTTTAGGTGCAAAATCCCACAACCTCTATCCTAAAGATACATTAGACGCGCCCCATATCGTTGCAGCTTTACAAAAACGGGCATTATCAGCAGCAGCATGGCAAATTGTGCGGACAAATGCCGAACGTGCGGGGGGAGGTCCAGCAGCTAAAACTGTGGTGACAGAATTTGAATTACCCTTAGCAGATTTAGGGGAATTACCATTAGAAGAATATAAAGTCGGTCCAATTCCTCAAGTTTCCACAACCGCAATGGGGAGGTTAGTGGGAATAGTCGGAAATAAAGATAAAAATTTCCTAGTTACTAACGCTGACGGCAACGAAGCATCAGGAATTGCTAACATTAACCAAGCTTTAAAAATCAATCATCCTACTACCGATGATTTATATAATCAAGCCCCAGGAGGTCAAGTTTACGAACCTTTGAGCGAAGATGCTTGTGCAGGTTTAGCCGCTGGTTTATCCTTAATGGGTGCGAGAACTTTGTGGTGTTCCTACGAATCTTTTGCTATCAATGGTTTACCAATTTGGCAAACTGTCACCCAAGCGATGGCAGAATTACGCCGCAAAACACCCTCAACAATTACATTATTTACAGCGGGGGCCTTAGAACAAGGTCGCAATGGTTGGACACACCAAAGACCAGAAATTGAAGCTTATTTTGCTTCTTTGATGAGAACCGGAAATGTCTTCCCATTATTTCCCCCTGATGCTAACAGTATTCAAGTCTGTTATGACTGGGCTTTGCAAACAAAAAATAAGGGCATTGTCATTACTGCTAGTAAGTCTCCTTTGCCCATTAGAACCACTTTAAAACAAACGGAAGAAGGGTTAGAAAAGGGCGCGATTTTATTACATGAAATAGCAGGAGGGAAGACTGTTGTATTGGCTGTAATTGGTGATATGACTTTAATTCCTGCTTTTGAAGCGGCAGCATTTTTAGAAACTGAAGGTATTGGGGTGAAGATTGTTTCTATTATCAATCCCCGGCGTTTATATCGTCCTCATGATACTGCTTGGGATACTTGTTCTGAAGCTGATGGCGGTTTTTTAAGTGATGCGGATTTTGAGGATTTGTTTGGTGGAGATGCCTTAATTGGTGTGACAGGTGGTGCTGCGGCGATGTTAGAGCCGATTATGTTACGCAGTAATTCTAAACGTGATACTTTTGCCTGGAAGCGTGGGGAAACTACGGCCAGTGCTGGTGAGTTGATGGCTTTTAATGGCTTGACTGCGGAAGCATTGACTAAGCGGGCTATTGAGTTGGTGCATTAATTAGAACGCAGATGTACGCAGATTAACGCGGATGATTTGGCGTTGGGTTGCGTACATTTGCTGATTTTTTATTGGAGGGAACGCTGATGAACGCAGATGAACGCAGATTGGATTTGAATGGGGTTACGGAAAAGATTATTGGATGTGCTTTTAAGGTGGGTAATACTTTGGGGGTTGGTTTTTTGGAGCAAGTTTATGAAAATGCTCTGGTGCATGAGTTACGGAAAACTGGTTTGTTAGTTGAGCAACAAAAAATACTGGAAGTTTGGTATGACGGTATAGTTGTGGGTAGTTATAGGGCTGATTTATTGGTAGAGAATGCTATTATTGTGGAGTTAAAGGCAGTAACAGCACTGGATAGTAAGCATTTTGCCCAATGTATGAATTATCTTAAAACAACTGGACTTACTCTAGGTCTATTAATTAATTTTGGTAATCCCAAAGTAGAAATAAGGCGTGTTGTCTGTAATTTTTAAACTTATCCGCGTTCATCCGCGTTCTTTTAATTTAATTTAATGTAATTTAATGTAATATAGAACACAGATGTACGCCGATTAACGCGGATTTGTGGCTTTTTGTGCGAAATTCAATTTTGTACATTTGTATAAACAAAAATAATGTTCACGATTACGATTCTATGTATAAGTTAGAAATTAAACTAGACGGTAAATTTGTCAACAATTTTTCTATTGGTTCTATCTATGATTTGGTATTTCTTGACTTGGAATTTTGGACAGATTATGTCAAGGGAAAAGCCACAAGGAAAATATATGGATATACTCTAACTCGTATTCTAAAAACAAGTAAACAACAATATATAAAAGTTAAATTTTTAGAGTTTGAAACTGAGGAAGAGGAACTTATTAAGGAGATTATACAAGATATTGATAAATTGAAGGATAAGACTTTTATTGGATTCAATATAATAGGTAGTGATTTGAGAATATTAAGAAGCAGATTAAAAGCTTTATCTATATACTCACCTTTTAATAAATTAAACATATTTGATTTGGAAAATAATTCAAAACTCAACGAATATAACGGCTTAAATGGTCTATTTAAATATCTAGAAATAACGGTAAATAAAAAAATTGATGGAAGTTATTTTCGCAAAAATCCTAAAAAAGTCTTCTTACAAAAAAATGGCTGGATAGATATTTTATTAACTATGTTTGAATATTGTTTGGAAGATGCTGCCGGGTACTTTGAAATTGTGTTAAATTGGCATAACAAAAATTCCCGAATAACTAAAGATATGATTATAAATGAGTTATTAGATTACTCAGCACCGGAAGAAAAATTGTCTTTAGAATCAGTACAGTTGGAAGAAGAAATAAAAATAGAATTAGAAGAAATATTAACTGTAGAAGATACCCAATCTGCTCAAAATCAACTTATTACTACTCTCACAGTAGCAGATTTAGAAACTTTAATTGTTAAAATTGTACAAAAAGTTATTCAACAAGAGTTAAAGAAATTAAAGTAGTATTGGTTGGGTTGACGAGATGAAACCCAACAACACCAAACATTATAGTGGTTTCTAATCTAATGAGGTACAAAATTATCTGTGTTTATCTGCGTTTATCTGCGTTCAATTCTTACTTCTTGTACCTCATTTGAATGATAATTGCTATAATAAAGCACTTATTCCTTATTCCAACCCAAAAACCCTGTATCTGTTTACATTATCTCACTCAACCATTACTAGGGATTAATAGAGCGATGCAGCGCGAAAACCCTACCCTGTATATGTTCACATTATCTCACTCAACCATCACTAGGGATTACTAGAGCGATCGCACGGTTGGATATCTCGTAAAAAATCTTACTTGATTTTTCTTTACATATCGTGTTGCTTTGAGTTATTATTTAAGACTATGATAAAATTACGGAATTGATTACTATAGAATCTGACTGTTATGAAAATACTTTCTCGAATCTTTGATAACAGAATAAACGCACACAATATTCTGACGGAAATCTCTATTAATGAATATTTAGAAATAGCTAATTTTATTAGTAAAAACAATCCTTTACAAAGGAAAAGATTAAAATCATATTCATCAATATATAACCTACTAAAAGAAGATATAAAAACAGGGTGTACTATACCACCTATAGTTTTAGCTCTTAGTAATGACATCCAGGAAAATATAGATATTAATAATGCTGATGAGGATATAATTATAAATTATATAAATCGCCATAAAGATAAATTAATAATTCTTGATGGACTACAAAGAACACACTTATTAATAGATGTAGATCAAGATTTACATTCTGAAAATAATATAGATGTACTAAAAAAATTTCATAATCATAAATTAAGATTTGAAATTTATTTAGGCATTAAGAAAATAGGTATTCTTTACAGAATGCTAACACTTAATACTGGTCAATCCCCTATGTCTGTTAGACATCAAATAGAAATACTTTATTCTGATTATCTTGATGAAAGTATTTCTTCAGAAATCAAGTTACTTAAAGAAGTTGATGAAGCAAGTCCTCATGAAATTGGGGAATATAGATTTGAATATAGATTTAATGATGTAATAGATGGCTTTACTTCCTATCTTCTTAGAGATGAGGCTAGTTTAGATAGAAGAGACTTACTTGAAATCATTAAAAGTTTAGAAAATCTCGCGCAGGAAAATCAGAATAAGGATCTATTTAAAAGTTATCTAGTAACATATAATGAATTTGTTAAAAAAATACGCGAATTGTCATGTGATTGGAAGTTTAATGATGAGCAAATCCGATTATCAAGTAAACCTTTTGGTGATAGCGTAGATAAGATATTTACTAAATCACAACTAATGACGGGTTTTGGTGCTGCTGTAGGATTTTTAAAAGATAAACATCTGATTAATTCATTTGATGATATAAATCAGAAGATTACCCAGATTCATCTTAGCAATAATGATCAAAGTTTTCTTGACGAGTTAATTCTAACATTAGATAAAATTAGTACAACAGCTAGAAAAATTGGTAATTCTCAAAGAATGTATTTTTACTACTTCTTTAGAGAACTATTTAACAATGAAAGTGATTCATTTTTATCAATAGATAAATCAATAGAATCTAGTTTTAAAAAATACAGATTAAATGAACTATAAATTAAATGAGTAATTTTTGTATATGCCACTTGAAATAAAAAATGAACTTTCCGAAATCAAATATTCTTTGACAGAAGTTTTACCAAATATAAATAATGAGCAAACTTACTTTGAACTTTTCGATGTACAAAATAGTATTAAAATATATATTGATTATGTTTTAACTCCTCATACGGATTATAAACTTGAAGATTATTCATTATTTATATTGAAATCATTTGAATTAAATAGAGAAAATGATATTTTTCAAGTTTATGAAAAAGTAGCTGATTTGAGAATTGGTTGGATATTTCCTATTCAAGCACTTGTATCTAATAAACATGGATGTGCAGAGAATGAGCATTTTTTAAAATATGCCTATGTTGCGTTTTACAAACTATTACTTAATCAAGAAGATTATAGTCATTTTACTCCCTCTATTGAACAAATAGAAGATTATAAATTAACAGATTTTTACGGAGATAATATTATCATATTAATTTTATTTAAAACTAATATTCATAAAATAGCTAATTTTAATATAGATAATTACCTCACTTCTTTATATTCATACAGTTATTATTACTGTCAACCAACTGAAAATATAAAAGAAATTAAAAACTGTCAACCAACGGAAGATTTAAAAGAAATTAAAAATAGAGCTAATTTACTATCTTCTGGTAAGACTAGACTTATACTTCAACAAAATTCGCAATATTTACAAGGAGAACCTTATATTGATAGACTTTTTAAAAGTTTATTGAAAACAGAAGAACATCATTTAGTTAGATTTTATCTTCTTTACCAAGTCATTGAACTCATGATACAGATAGTTTTTGAAAGAAAAATCTCAGATGAAATCAATAACTTCAATAATAATGCAGATAAAAACATACGTAAACTTAAGGAGAAAATAGACAATATTTCTACAGAAAAGAAAAGAGTATTCATATTAATCAATGATGATGTAAAAATTAATAATCCAAATTTACTTTTGTCCTGTAATGAATTAATTAAATTATTTAATGATGATGATAGCAATGAAAAAGATGATAGTAACAAAAAACAGGACTTGGGTGGTGCTTTATATGATGTTAGATGTTTGATTGTTCATCAATTTAGAAAGCTCCCGGATAAGACTTTAGAAGAAAAACTTCGAGAAGTCAATAAGGAATTTGAAAATATTGTAATTAAAATAATCCTAGATTATAAATGAACAACTAAGAAATTAATAATTTTAAATTTTATATTTATTGATGTTAATGTTTAAAACATTTCCAAGGTAGATTATTAGAAGTTTCTGCGTTCCATACCTCTTCAAAAGGAATATGATAACGTTCATCTTGATTATCATATTCTCTAGCAAATATTTTTGAAACTCTATCTTTGACAATTGCAATTTGAGATTGTTCAGCTAAATATTCAAAGTCATCTCCCATTTGATTATAAAGTATAGTGTAAATATAGCTGGAAGGTAACTGATATAGCTTGGACAGAAACCGTTAAAATTCAAGGTAAAATAGTAGAACAAATTGATGGCGTAGTCTATGCAGATAGCCTAGCTTGTCTGATAGAATGTAAAGATACCAGCGAGGAAGTTAATATTGAACCCATAGCCAAACTCAGAAATCAATTATTGCGAAGACCAGCAACAGCTATTGGTAGTGTGTTTAGTCGCAGTGGATTTACAGAAGCTACAGTAACATTAACTGGATTTGTAGCACCTCAAACCATTCTATTGTGGGGAGGAGAAGAAATTGAATAGATAATAAACAATCTCTCAATGACAAAATACTTGGAAATCTAAATGATGAAGAAATTAAGATATTGCAACAACATCCATTAATACAAGAAATCAAGGGTTTCTTGTCATCAGTTATTGAGTCTTCTGTTGCTATTAATTAACCTAATTGGATAAAGAATCTCTATTCATCTAATAACGCATTTATTACAATTCAAAAACCCTGTATCTGTTTACATTATCTCACTCAACCATTACTAAGGATTACTAGAGCGATAGCGTTCGCAAGAGCGTCCCGGAGGGAACTAGCGCTGCTGCAAGTAGATCATGTAAATATTCACCTCACCTGAAAATTATCACCAATTTTACAACTATGAAAGAAGATTGATAACAGATGTATCTACCAGTTTATGAGATACCTGCTTATGAACATATTTCATAATAGAATCAATAATTTCTTGTTGGAGAATTTCACATAATACTTGTTTATTACTTTGTTTGAGTTCTACTAATAATTCTTGAGTTTTCAAAGAGATATATTTTAGAGTATCCTCATCTGGTAAAATTACAGGAGTTTTTAAAATATACCTAGCAGAATTATTTGCAGATGGATTAATATCTTTTAAGCAAACCCAAAATACTGGCGAGTTACAATAAGCTAATAGAAAATATAAATCAACTGAAGATTTAGGAAAAATTCCTACTATAGATTGATCAAAAAGACTTTCCTCAATTAATGCAGCCGTAGGACGTTTAGATGTCACCATAGGAAAGCCAATTCCTGTTTTAAAATAGTAGGATGAGTTTTGAAATCTTGATTTTTTATTTGTTTTATAATGTTCAACTGCATCCTGACTCCAATCTACATACCATTGAGTTGGCTTCATAAAATTATAACCACCGCCTTTTAGAATAGGAATAAAATGTTTTGATCCTTCTATTCCATTTAAAGGATTTTTCAATGTAGAAGGTTTAGTTTCAATAGAACTAGAATTAACGACTAAATAATCAGCAGAACCTTTGACTAAAGCAGATGCTTTCCGCAGAAAAACTCTATCATTTCCTGAGTAGAAACCTGTCACACAGTTAGCAATATCAGCCATTTTAATTATATTATTTGACAATTTATTAAAAACTGATTCATTAGCCGATATAGGAATAGATAGAGATTCATTATCAAAAATATCTTTCTGAATGATATTATTACCATTAGATTTCATATTTGGAGATTCTGTAAAATCTCCTAAAGAGTCAACAAATTTTACAAAAAAAGAATGGTTGTATTTCGGTTTCTCAGCACGTATAGAAATAATACAAAGACCAGCATAACCAAATGAAATACCAGGAAATAGAGATGAACCAAAGACATCTATACTTTCAATTGTAAATTCTTCGAGAATATAACGTCTAATAGTAATATAACTGTGAAGATACAAAAAAGTGTCAGGAATAATAAATACAAGTCTTCCTTTCTGTGCAAGTAATTTGAGACAACGTAGCAAAAAAACAGTATATGTCTCTTTAATATAAAATCTCGGATATTTTCTTTTTAATTCTGTACGACGCTCATATTCTTGCCAACCTCCATAGGGAGGATTGCCCAAAATCTTTGTAAATTTGTGATCAAAAGACTCACAAAGGTCTAAATCTGGACAAAATATGGTATCCCTTTCTCTTATTTCTACATTCTTTAAGTTACTAAACTTTAATTTGAGATTTTTTGCGTGTTCAGGATGTAATTCATAAGCGACAGATGATATATCTTTATTAATATCAAGTGCTGCTGTTAAAAGATGTCCTTCTCCTGCACAGGGTTCAAGTAGTTTATCATTCACTTCTAGTCTCAATAGTGAAACCATATATGAAGATAAAGCTTGATCTGACGTAAAATAAGTTTGGTATTTATCTCTATATCTTGTTTCTCTTACCATTGTAGATATCCCATTAAATTAGATTTCTGAAGATCACTTACTGTTGTACTTAATAAATCATTTTGCCAATCAATATTTGAATTTATCCAGTTTTGGATATCGAAATGTGTAAAATCACCAATTTTTTCATAAGCTTCATCACCACAATACGCATTCCAAACATGAGAATTTTTTAAAGTTCTAAAGTAATTGTTATTCAAATCTTCTTTAGCACGAACAAGCAGAATATTATTATATTCATCTTCTAAATTACAATAAATAGTTGCTACCATAAGCAGTCGGTTAGTATTTCCTTTCTCATTTGAGCCAAATCCACTTTTAAAATCTATATTGAATCTTTTACCTCTAATAATAGCATGAAAATCTAACTCAAGACTTATTTCACCAGAATCAACTAGCACCCAGACTTTTTCATAATACTTGATAAGTTCATGTTTTTAGTTCATGTTTTTGTTCTTGAGAAATGGACAAAGTATCAATATATTGTATCACCGTAGATGCTGATGATGTAACTATTAGTGATGCTCAAAAAAAGGAATTGGAGAGACGTTTAGAACTTTATTATCAAAATCCTCATCAAGTTTCTAGCTGGGAGGAAGTGAAACAAAAATTTAATTGTTAGTTATTATATGACTTACAAAATTTTCATTACACCAGAAGCAGAACTTGATTTAGAGGATGCTTATAATTGGTATGAACAGCATACTGTTGGATTAGGTTCTGAATTTATTCGTGTTGTTGATGTTAGTTTTTCAACTATTTAACGTAATCCTTTTGCTTGTCCAATTGTTCACGAACAAGTTAGAAAAAAGTTAATTTGCAAGTTTCCTTATGGATTACTTTACATTATTTATAGATGAAAAAATTTCTATTATTGGTTGTTTTCATGTTAAACGTGATCCGCAACAATGGGAAAGGCGTTTATAAGATTTAATTCAGGTGATAATTCTCAAGTGAGGTGTATCTATCACGGTTCTATTGTCTTCTCGTACTCACGCGATCGCTCTATTAATCCCTTGTAATGCTTGAGTGAGATAATATAAACAGATACAGGGCTTTTGGGGTGCTATCGCTCTAGTAATCCCTAGTAATGGTTGAGCGAAATAATGTAAACAGATACAGGGTTTTTGGGTTGTAATTTAGTATTATTAATGGTGGGTATTGTTGTTGTTTGTAGTGAGTGGGGTTAATACAAAAAATACCTACCACCAAATTAAAAAATGCAGGGTATTTGCGTTAATCTGTCGTCAGTAAAGAATAAGGAATAATTTGATTTAAAATTTCTCCTAAATTTATTTTTGCTTCCATTATTTCATAAGCATTTTGCAATCTTAAAAAATAACCATCGGAAAGTCTAAAATAGCGACAAAGGCGTAAATCTATATCTGCTGTCATTTTAAGTTTACCTGTAATAATTCCTTGAATAGTAGGAGTAAGTTAAACCTAAATTTACAGCTAAAGTATTTTCGCTGATGTTTAGTTCTTCTAAAAATTCATATTTTAAAATTTCACCAGCATGGGGATTATGTAGTAATTTGTTTTCCATAACATTTTCTCCTAATGGTAATCCACTATTTCTACATTATAAGCATTTCCATTTTCCCATATAAAACACGGATACTGTATTCTCCTATTCTATCTCCAGAAAGGGCTTCTAAGCGATTTCCAGACGGGATACGCAAGTCATCTAAATTAGCTGATGCTTCCATTTGTCGCAATTTGCGTAATGCTCGTTCTTGAATATCTACTGGTAATTTTCTTGAACTTACGCCCTGCCATATTTTTTCGGTTTCTTTACAACTAAAGGAAACAATCATTAATCTTGTTATTGATTATTTCTGGGTTTCCTCACGTCAACCCAATCTTGTATCTTATTATAAACTACGCCCACTGCGAACTGCTTGCAGCAGCCCTAGTTCCCTCCGGGACGCTCTCGCGAACGCTATCGCTCTAGGAATCCCTAGTAATAGTTGGCTGAGATAATGTGAACAGATACAGGGTTTTTGAGTTGTAATAAGTGAGTAATGTGATAAAATACAAAAAGCATACCAGTAAATATTAATTTATCCTCAAGGACAAATCAAATGACTGTTGAAGAAATAATTATAGATAAGGTAAAAATACTACCTCCTGATAAGCAACAAGAAGCCTTAGATTTTGTAGAATTTTTATTAGCTAAAATGCAAAAACAAGGGTTATCTAATCAAACTAAAAAATCAGGAATTTCGGCTTTAACTATGGCTCAAGAATACGTTGCTTGTGTGGAAGCAGCCGATGATTTATCTATTAATAAAGATTATATGGATGGTTACGGTGCATGATGAGAGGATGTGTTTTACTAGATACGGGTCCATTGGTAGCTATAATTAATCGTCGTGATCAGTTTCATGGTTGGGTAACATCACAATGGGATAATATTGAGCCTCCTTTATTAACTTGTGAATCTGTAATTTCTGAGGCTTGTTTTTTGTTGCGAAATGTTTATGGTGATCAAGATGCTGTGATAAATTTGGTGAGGAATGGAGTTATTAAAGTACCTTTTAATTTAGATGATGAATCTGTAATTATTGGTGAATTTTTCAAGATTTATCAATCTGTTCCGATGTCTTTTGCTGATGCTTGTTTGGTACGGATGTCTGAACTTTATAATGATAGTTTTTTATTAACTTTTGATAGTGATTTTCTGATTTATCGGCGCAATAAAAATCAAGTTATTCCGGTAATTATGCCACAATAGGACGTTTGATTTAGTTCAGGTGATAATTTTGGTGGTGAGGTGAATATTTACACGATAGCAGCGAACTGCTTGCAGCAGCGCTAGTTCCCTCCGGGACGCTTGAGCGAACGCGAACGCTCTAGTAATCCCTTGTAATGGTTGAGTGAGATAATGTAAACAGATACAGGGCTTTTGGGGTGCGAATTGCTTGCAGCAGCGCTAGTTCCCTCCGGGACGCTCTCGCGTTCGCTATCGCCCCAGTAATCGCTGGTGATGGTTGAGTAAGATAATGTGAACAGATACAGGGTTTTTGAGTTGTAATAAGTGCGTTATTAATAGTGGGTTATTTTGTTGTTAACCCACTGAAAGTATTACTTATTTCCTAAAAATTCATCTACGGTAATTCCTGCTTGTCTAATTAAACTTCTGAGTAACCCTGGTGCTAGTTCTTTATGATTGGGAACTGATAAAATGGGTTTTGATTCGTGCCACAGTATGATGTGACTTCCGGTTTGATGATCTACAGCATAGCCAAATTTTTCAAAGATTTTGACTGTTTGTTTACCGGAAATATTTGATAAGCGTCCCATTTATACTACTACTTCCCCTACAAAAGATTGAGATTCTTTGGTTACATAGGGTTTACCATGTTTTTCTAATACGTGAAGATAGCCTTTGATAGCATCTTTGATATTTTCAATTGCTTCATCTAAGTTTGTACCTTGACTGACACAACCAGGAAGTTCTGGTACTTCAGCAACGTAACCTAGATATTCTGAATCATAGGTGAATATTACTTGAAATTTCATACAGGAGGGGTTTGTATATTTGTGTGCTGATTATTAATATATCTAATTTTCTTGGCTAGTTGTTTGAGAATTTGATTTAGTTCTGGTGGTGAGGTGAATATTTACACGATCTGCTTGCAGCAGCGCTAGTTCCCTCCGGGACGCTATCGCGTTCGCTATCGCTCTATTAATCCCTCGTAATGGTTGAGTGAGATAATGTAAACAGATACAGGGTTTTTGGGTTGTCATTGTAGTGTTATTAATAGTGGTTATTGTTGGGTTTCTTTGCGTCAACCTAACCTAATTACTCTTCAGCAAAAGTTTGATCTTTGGTGTGCGAAAAATGAATCTGAAGAGTGGAAAAATATCTCACCTATTGAAATTAGTTAAAATAGTTCGGGTAATAATTCTTAGGTGAGGTGAATATTTCCTGGTGTATCTGTCATGGTTCTATTATCTTCTCTTATTTACACGATTTGCTTGCAGCAGCGCTAGTTCCCTCCGGGACGCTCCGCGATCGCGATCGCTCTAGTAATCCCTAGTAATGGTTGAGTGAGATAATGTGAACATATACAGAGTTTTTGGGTTGTAATAAATGCGTTTAATTCACTCTAACAAATAATTTAAAATCAAGTAAATGATTTAGTTGTAAATCTCTCTCCGATGTCCAACTCTATCAATAAAAATAATTCTTTCATCAGAGTCAAATTCATAAATAACTCGATAATCTCCAACTCTCAATTTAAAGAAACCTGATAAGTCAGCAGTTAGGGGTTGCGGTGTAATTTGGTCGAAATTTTCAGCTAACTAATTAATTTTATTAACTATTCTTTGACAAACCGATTTTGTCAATTTTTCTAGGTCTGCTAGTGCTTCTGGTTCATACTCAACTAGGTAATTCATCTGTTTTCTAAACCTAGTCTTTGCATAACTTCTGCTGTGGAAATACCTCTAGTACCTGTTTCTCGGCGTTTCTTAATGGTTAATAGTTCTTGTTTGAAATTCTCTTTGATGGTTTGATTTGTTTCTGGGTCTGTTAGCAGTTCTTCTATGGTTTCTCTAACTGTTTCTCGAATCAGGGCTTTTAGTTGATCAATGGTAAGATTATTAACTTGCATACTGATGATTTTGTGAAACAGATAGAGAAGCTTGAAAAGGAATACCGGCAGATGCTCGACGCAATAAATAATTAATTAAATCTTGCTTTTCAAATATTTGAGATTCGTTATCTGTATCGGCATCTAGGATTAATATAACAGGAGTATTTCTGGTAGCGAGTAGTGAACTAATGCAGGTGTCAGTATCTAATAAATAAGTTATAAGCTAATAAGTAGGTAGACATAATAAAAACGATATATGTTTAGTTTTGTAAAAACGGTGAAACAACGTATTTACAAGATATTCATTGATTTTACATTTCGTCACATACCTTTAATTTTTTCTATTTA
>JANMEE010000350.1:0-10239 GCA_031376645.1 Dolichospermum sp. OTE_75_concoct_329_sub
ATCAATTGACAATTAAGTTTTTTCCGCGTGCCTTTTGTTAGGTATCAGCAACTTTTTTAGCTTTTGTTGTTCTCGTAATGTATACGCGAACAAAATATTTTTAACTTTACCCCCTATCTCCCCTTAACCGAACAGTATTGCGTGGGGGCGCTATCGCGCAAAGGGGATGATTTTTTGGAAATTAATCATGATAAAACTAATTAGTAAAGTCAAATCTGAAACTTTAGCTGACTTAAGAAGTTTTTGTAGAGAAACTACAAGTTTAATGACTAGTGATGTTAGTAACTATGCTAAAGGTAGATATAGACTTTGGTTATTTCATGAGTGTAATCTTAGTAATGGCAAAATTACTAAAAGTTATCATAATGATAGACTTTGGAATTTCTGTCAACGAGTTTATCCCGGAACTAATATCGGTTTACTAACTTTTGGTGGTAATATCAATGGTATTCATAGTACAGGATTGATTAAAGAACATCGAGATCATGGTTATTCCAGAGCGATCGCTAGAACTGTTAATCTTGGTAGTTGTGTATTTCACTATGATGGTAAGGAATATCAATTAAATGATGGTGATATCATCGAGTTTAATTGTAAGAAACTTCATGGTGTAACTAAAATATTGAGTGAAGAAAGATTTAGTATCAATCTTTGGCAGTTGAATCAAGAGAAAGGTTATTATCCAGTAGTTTAAAGTAAATAACTTTAGTCTAGTAATAGATTAGGGTTATTTTTTAATACTATCGTTTTCCCGTGATGGTGTTTTTGTAATATCATTATGTCACAATATACTGAAGAATACGAAGCTCATGGAATGCCTGTTTCTGTAACAAAATATGAACCAGAAGATTGGGAATTGGCAGAAGTTCATGAATACGAAAAGCGGGATAATGAAATGCGAAATAATTTAGCGATCGCTCTTAACAATACTTTAGCAGTGAAGTTCCAAATAGAAAACCTGGATAATCCCATGATACCATATCAAACACGGACTGAATTGATTAATAAACTTCTGGAAAGCACCATTAAATCTATTCAGGAAGCTCAAGAATTACATGACATAGAATAATCCAGATAGTCTCTAGTTTATCTAGGGACTTTTATTAATTGCTATCGCTTATTTGTAGTGTTGTTTATGCAAGCATTATGAAAGCGTTTTTCACTGGACACCGGAACATTGATGATATTAAAGACCCCATTAACCAATTAATTGATATTGCTTTAAAACGAGGGGTGACAGAGTTTTTCAATGGTATGGCTTTAGGAACTGACCAATTAGCTGCTGAGGTGTTAATTAAACTAAAACTTAATTGGACTGCGGTGATTCCTTGTAAAGATCAGGACAGATTATGGAGTCTGCAACAGAAAGTTAAATACAAAGAACTCCTGAAGTCTGCATCCAACAAGATTGTCCTTTATCCAGAATACGCCCCTGGTGTCATGCAAGCCCGTGATCAATGGATGGTTAAATATTCTGATTTGTGTCTGGCTGTTTATGATGGACGGTTGACTGGGGGGACAGCGTTGAGTGTGAATTTAGCGACTGTTAAAAATATTCTCATCATTCAATTTAATCCCCGAACTTTAGAAATCAAAGTTATTGAACCCCAGCAACTAAGTTTATTCTAACACTATCGCTTCCCGATTCTGCTGAGTTTTGGGAAGCAATGGAAAATAAGTCTTGTTTTAATTGGATTGTCAAAAATGATTTTGCAGACGCAGATTTCTGGCTAATCAATAAGGGTAGTCTCAAGGATTTAGGTAAACCAGTGCGGGAGTTTCAACATTATTATACAGGCATTCAATGTCCAGTATTAATATGGCCTGATTATGGATATTATCTCTGCGTTTATTTCCAGCAAATTGGTGTGTGGGAACGATTGGGTATTGGGACTACCAGTTACAAGAATCTGAGAATTACAGATATCCGCAAAGTATTTAATCAGGTATCTCGACAACATTCACTGGATAAAAGGATAGTGAGATTGAGATGAGTTAATGCTATCGCTTAGTGGTGGTGTTGTTTTTGGTATTAACCAATGAATGAATTTCTAGAAAGTTTATCCCGTGCATATTGGAAAATGAATTATGAACAATTCCTGGAAAGAACCGGGTTTGTTAGTTCAGATTATGCACTGCAAAAGTTCAAACTATTTCAACAAAGTGCCAAGGGGTTATTAGATTTTGATGTAGAAACCTTAACTTCAATTCTATCACAAGAACAAGAATCTATCAACCAATAGTAAACAAAGTGACTGGTGTGAAAACACTGGTCATTTACTCTCAATATTACCATGAATAAATCACATAAAGCACTGGATTTGTTATTGAGTCTGCGAAATTCCGTCAATAAAATCTCAGCAGAAATTGAGGTGGTGATGCCAGATGCTATTTCTGAAGCTCTTGAAATCGTTGCAACTGCTAAAAACAAGGCGGTTTATAACAACAAAGATGGCAGAATTGTTTTAGTTTTCAGGAAAAAGTTTTCTACTAATAAAGAAGATACCAAATTAGCCAGATTAGATGAGGATATTCACCGAATTACTGGGGAATTAGCTAATAAAAATTCTGAACAAATTGCAGAGATTGAATCTCAGATTGAAGACCTCCAGGGACAGATTGAATTATTGGAGAAACAACGGGATAGATTATTGAGCGATCGCCGCATTACCAATCTCAAACGACAATACCACGAACACCGGGAATCAACATTGTATTTAGACCCCAATTTATCGGTGTTTTTGAACGATTGAATGCTATCGCTTTGTAGTATTGGTGATTTCAATGTGACACAATGGAATTAAGACGATATAGATTTAATCGTAAAACAGGGAAAGTTTACCTGGAAGTTGGCAAGGAATTGAGTGACATTGGGGCAACTTTGAAGATGATTATATTATGGGCATCACAACCAGTTTATGGTAAACCATTTGCCCATTTACCTGCACAGAATTGGGTGCAAATAACGTTTCTTGATATGCAGAGTAATTGGTGTTATGCACTGTTGAATAATGGAACTACAGATGCTTTAAATTCTTGGTTACAATACAGAAAACAAGTTGAATCGGAATTGGAATTATGTGGAGTAATCACCACCATCAGTTTTAATTTAGTTGAAGGTGAACATGAATGTTTTGATTATTCGTTTTCGGGAGTTCGGGGAAAACCAGGACTCGAAGAACGGATGAAAACACTGATTGATAATAGTGGTCATGCTTTGGTGGATACATCGGTGAATCTATTGACGTAATAGTTAGGAGATAGGGGAAACCTTATCTCTAATGCTATCGCTTTTTGATGTTGGTTTCTATGAAACTAAATGATGTTAATGTCTTTCAATTTTGATTATGACTAGAAAAAGAACCGCTAACAATGTCCAAAATGGAGTTAATGAAGTGACTGAGAATAATGTTCAAAATGGAGTTAATGAAATGACTGGGAATAATGTTCAAAATGGAGTTAATGAAGTTAACGTAAATTCTGAATCCACAATTAATGAAGTAATGGAGAATCTTGAAGATACAGTTGATGAAATGAATCAAGAACCAGATGTTAGTTCTGAATTTGAAATAGATCCTGCATTAATGGGAGAAGAGTTTAATTGTGTAAGAACTAAGCGATTTCCTTATGGAATTGTCATCAATGAGGAAACAGCCGGGTTATTCATTCCTGAAAAGAGTTTAGCAAAAGCTGGATGGTTTGGAACTCCCGAAATAGTTGAAAAGGATTTATCAGGTGGTGTTGAGAAAGGATTATTTATTACCAATGCTAGAATGATAATCTTGGGTAATGTGCGTCCCTATTTGAGATATAAAACTGATTTGAAAGATAACCGAGAATTAGAAGGAATAATGATTGGTTGGTACGACGAATATTCTGAAGAAATTGACAAGAAAATGATGAGTGCAGTTTCAGAGCATTTAATAATGTTTCTAGATAATGCCAACAATTTTCTCCATGAAACCCCAATTAGAATCAGATTCAAGAATGTATCGCTGTGGAGTTTACGAGAAGCTTTGGAACAGTATTACTCTCAGGCTGAATTAACATTTGCGAGAATGCTGAATAAGAAACCCAGTGGTAAAGATGATAGATGGCGTTCATTGTGTGTTGTTGATGTGGAGTTTAAAGGTGTTAAGGAAGGTGAAGGTAAAAATCGGTCATTCTGCTGCAAAGTAGGGACTTACATTCACCCCGATGAAGAAAACTTCCCAGCGTTGTTTATGGGAACAAGAACTAAAATGTCTGCGGTGTTGGAAAAGTATGATACTAGCTTAGGCTTTGATGAAACCGTCAAGGCTTTGTTACCAGCACCTACTAAGTTGGCATTACCAGAAAGTCAACAATAGTCAAAGGATTCACGGAAAATTAAGGACTCAGGGGAAACCTTGGGTCTTTTTTTTATTACTATCGTTTAAATGCGTTGGTATTAAATTAAATAGAGAACCAAATGAAACTATTAATTATTGACACCGAAACCACCAACATTATTGAACCACAGGTTTGTGAAATTGCAGCAACTTTGTATCAAGTTAGTGATAATGTCCGAGAAACCGGGGCGATTTGTAGTGTTTCAGCATTATTACCAGTGACAGAAAACCCCGTAGAGTTCGTTAATGGCATTGCTTGGGAGTTGACAACTAAAAATCCATTTGTTGACGAGTCTATGAGCTTATTAAAAAGAATGGCTGCTTGTGCTGATTATACAGTTGCTTTTAATGCTGAATTTGATGCACCATTAGTAGATAAACTATTGATTGATGATGATTTTTCATGGACTAATTTTACTCCTGATTGGTTATGTGCCATGAAGGATTTTGATTGGGGTTATCCTGCTAAAAATGACAGTTACAAACTCACTGATTTAGCTTTGTGGATGAGTATTGGCATTAGCACAGTACACAGGGCAGGTGATGATGTCCGGTTATTGGTGGAATGCTTTAATCGGCGTAAACAACAATTACCAGAAATAGTTGAACAAGCGATATTTGTCTCCAATTCACCGATGATTGAGTTGAAGGCATTGGTTGAATATGAAACTCGCAGTTTGGCTAGTCAAGCAAAGTTTCATTGGGATGGCGACAGGAAACTATGGACAAAGAAAATCCGTGAATGTCGGTTTAATGAATTTGTGAAAACCCTGTCATTTGGAGTTGAGATTATCTAAATAGAAATGCCCAGAGTTATTCGCTTTGGGCGCTATCGCTTCAGGGTTTTGGTGTTTTTTAAAGGTAATTATGAACCCAAATATCCTGAACGAATTAGAAACCAAAATCAATGATGGTATTGGTACTTTTGAGGAATTAGACTCCGTTTGTTCTCAGTTAATTAATATCATTCATCAACAAAATGAGTTAGCAGTGAAAGCTAATGAACTCTTTGAAATATTAAGACCCGATTGGTCTAGTGTTGCTTTTCAGGCTTGGATGATTGGGGAGGTTTTGTAATGTTGAAATCTAAGAAAAAACTGAAAGAGAGAGATGAGCAATTCTTTCAATATTTGAGTGCGATTTTGGAAACTCATGGATATGAACTTATCAAAATCTTTTCCGAAGATGATAATGAGCTTGGAAAAGTTTATGAAATTCTTTACAAAACTAAGACATTAGTTACTGAGGAATTTCAAGATGAGAAAGGTGAGAACAAAACTAGGGACGTGCTTCGAGAAGTTACCGACACAGATATTATTGTTCAGCATTTTTCAAGTTCAGGAATTAATTGGGTATGGCTTTCTCAGTTCGAGGATTATAAAGCTGAACGTCGTGCAATCAGTTTGATAATTCAGGAGTTAATGAAACTACCCAAGGAAGAAAAGATTAAACAGTCGGCATTTTTTGTAGAAAGACTTGCTGAGTTTAATCCTAGTTTAGTTAGTCAAATGCTTAACGCTTATTAACTTTACCACGAGTCAGGAGTAATTCTGACTCTTTTTTTTCTGTGGGGACGCTATCGCGCAGAGGTGTTGGTTTTTTATTAATTGCGAGGACACCCATGAATAACATGATAGTTCATTATCAAGGATTCCAAATCGAAATTTATGAAAATCATCCTACGTGGATTGAACAACGATATGCTTCCGAAGTTAGTCTTTCCTCGCATTCTGATTTCTATATATTTGATGGTAATGCTTGTACTCCAGATTTCGACAGTTGTTTGATTCAATCTCTCAGAAACTGTGATGACCTTGTTAGAGATTATGGAGCAAATGTTATTTTTGAACCAACTTTGGTATTGAATCCTCCTGGTTGGAATGATCCAGACAATTTCTAACAATTAGTCAGCAATACATAAGGGTATTGCTGACTTTTTTAATGCTATCGCTTATTGGGGCTGTTGACTATATGGAGAAATTAGAAATGTACGCAGAACTGTTTGATATTAATAAAATGGAAAAAAGAACCTGGATTTCACCGGATGGGAAGTTTATAGACTTTTTAGAAAGTTCCATGTTTATATGTAAAGACCCTTGCTATGATGATGGATTATATGGACATTATGAAATTCAAGTTACCAGATGGGCTAAGAACACTAAGGTAGCATTGGTTCATATCTTGTTTGACCCCGGATTGATGGGAGATGGTGATAAACCAGATTTAGATGAAACGTTTATACAAGTTCGTAAAGCTCCAAATGATGATATGGAAACTTTATTTAAATTTGTAGATGAATTAATTGAACTTGCTAATAAGAAAACATCTTTTATCTAGTTATTTGACTCAGGAATAAACCTGAGTCTTTTTTAATGCTATCGCTTGATGATTGTGGTTACTTTTGAATAAAAACTAGAGGTTAAAATGTTTGTCAAAACCATCGCAGTCAGCTACGAAAGAAAGTTTAATTTAGGCGATTTTAATAGTGCTACATTAGGCTGTTCTGTCTGGGCTTCAATATCAGAAGGAGAAAACGAGGATATGTGTACTTTAATTCTCCAAGATAAATGTCGGGAAGCTGTCAGGGAAGAATACAGAAAACTGATTGAGAAATCAAAATCAGCAGAGGTTTTCAGTGTTAATGGTGGTTCTTCCATGTCTGATGAATTCATTCCTGAAGGTAATGTCTATGGCAATTAAATAACAATTAAGCTGGGTTTATCCCGGCTTTTTTTTAAACTGTTATTAGTGGTTTTTGGTAATTTTTGAGGTAAAATAATGAAAAGAATTTTAAGTTTTTGGATCACACAATTTGATTATATTACCACAGCAATCCTATTTAAAATAGAGAAATTTATCAGTGGGAATACCACAGGACTAAATTTTTTTGTGCTGTTGATTTAGATATTATTAATGTAATGGTGATTATTCCCAAAATACCAATTGAAACTACCACCAAAATCATTTTCTTCATGTTAAAATTGGATAGAATTATAAACCAATTATTTTATGATTTCACCAAATAAACGTATCAAACCCACCATCAAATTTGTTAGTGATGGTGACACCCTAAAACTGAATTATGATGGACAAGAATTTCATAGTCGAGCCAGGTGGATTGATGCCCCGGAAACCCAAAAAGTAGGGCAGTTTAGTGATGATCCAGAAGTTTTAAAACATTGGCAATGGGCAGTTAAATCTAAAGACTTTTTAAAGGGGTTACTGAATAATAAAACCTTGATAATTATTGCTTATGAACAAGACCAATATGATCGGTGGTTATGTGATTGGTATGTGAACACAGTTTCCGCAACTAATAATCTTCAACTGCAAATGTGCTTAAATGGAATGTGCGCTTATTATTTACCATTTCAGTATTATGATTTCCCCACTACTAGAGAATTAAGTTTGTACACAAATATTATCAAAAACTGTGCAAAAGCCCATAAAATGAAATTGGGGTTTTGGCAAGAAAATGTGATGTTGCCATATCAAATTAAGCAGATGAAACTATAATTATTTCTTGCGTTCTAGGGGAACAACAGACTCCAAATTAAAGACGCGGATACCGACATCAATAAAGAAGATACCAATCATTTGGAACATAATAAACACGATAAACCAAGTTTTCAAACCACCGGGGATATTAGTAACAATAGTAGCAATCCTAGATAAGTTCTCTATTTTATGTTTGTTGTCCTCAAATTCCTCCCAGTTTTTATTATCATTGCGTTGATAAACTTCCAATTCCTTGACTTTGCTAATCAACGATGATTCTTCCATAAACAGTAGTTTCTCAATTTGTTGTACCCGTGCGGAGTTTTCCCTGACTTGAACTTCTAGCCGAATTAATATCTCAGTTGATTGTCTTTGGTCAACAATAGGATTTTCTAGCAAGGCGTTCACAAGAAACTCCAACTCATTGCTAGAACGTTCTCCTGCAACTGACTTGATAGCATCGGGTATAGTCTTCAGTAATATTCTGTTTCTTTCATTGGAGGCTACTAATTTTTCCTCAGTCTGTTTCCTGTCGCTAATATCAATTGCTTGATTAATGATAAAGTATTCTTCTCTTTTTGAAGAAACTAACAAACAAGTTTCACTAGAATAATACTCCCAGTTTATTTCTGTACCTACGGGAGATTCTACCAGCTTTTGTATTTGTTGTCTTTGTTGATAACAAGAAACTCCTACGGACATTCCCTTGAAAGATTCTTTATCTAAATTCATTAATTCAGCTAGTTTCTTATTAACTACAAGATACCGTAAGTCCAAATCAATTATTGAAATAAACCCCGGCATGGTATCTATAAATTCAGCTTTATTATCTGCATTCATAACCATATTTAAAAAACTTAATTTCTATTTTATTCCTATTATTTGTAATTTGTTAGATATTCAGTATATACTTAATGCAGTAATCAATGCAGTAATGAACTAATCAATGCAGTATGACAGTAATTGCTTTTATTAATCAAAAGGGTGGCTGCTCAAAATCTACCTCAGCCGTGCATTTGGCCTATTGGCTATCCCAGAAAAATCATAAAGTCAGGTTATTAGATGCGGATGCACAACGCAGTAGTTCGGTGTGGCTAAAGTCTATGGAGTCGGAAATTCCGACAACGATATTAAGCATACCTGATGAGCTTTTAGAACAAATCCCCCAATTAGCATCGGAAACTGACTATTTAATTGTGGATGGACCAGCCGGTTTATCGGAAGCTAGTCGGGCAATATTATTTAGGACTGATTTAGCGGTTATTCCCTGTCAACCTACGGGTTTAGATTTACAGTCTGCCAGTGATGCGGTGCGTTTAATCAAACAAGCTCAATCTGTTAGAGGTGGTTCTCCTAAAGCATCTGTGTTTATTAGCCGTGCCACAAAAGGTACTAAATTGAAGAATGAAGCGATCGCTCTGTTATCCAAAATCCAAGAAGTGTCGGTATTAAAAACTGTTATTCACCAAAAGCAAGCGATCGCCGATACCTTTGGACAAGCAGCGACAATATGGAACTTATCGGGTCGTCCGGCTGCGGAATCACAGAAAGAGTACGAAAAACTGTTTAAAGAAATTTTGGGGATGCTGAAATGAGTACCAAAAAACCTCGAAAGTCCCTCGATGATGCTCTGGCAAATGAGTTTGTCTTTGGCAGTACACCAGAAGCTGAACAGCCCCAGGTTGATAACGTGGCAGAAACCATATCAGAACCAATACAAACTATACCCACGGTTTTAGAAACTACCAAACTATCAATTATGTCTCAACTCCAACAAGTTCCCCCCAAAGAAGCAACAGTGCGTTTAACCGTTGATTTAACTGAATCAATGCACCGCAAATTATCTATGATGGCTGCTAGAACTGGTCGCAAAAAGGCTGAAATTATCCGGTTCTTACTTGATGAAGCGCTCCAGGAAGTAAAAGATTAATGCAGTAAGCAAGTAATGAATGCAGTAATGCAGTAAGTAAATAATCCAAAAATATATTGGGTTGAGTTAAAATCTGGACAAAGATATGATATTTCTGTGGCTTCAACTTTGTTAGAAACCAAGTGACTATAGTTTCGTCATTCCCAGTCTTGTCTAGATTCGCTAAATGTTCTAGGTGTCTTGTTTAAATTAAAATCAGCCGCCATTAAATCAATACCATCAATAATTTTACTGGGTTCGGCAATTCTCAAAGCCGTAAAACATTTGTCTCGATAATTGGGGTGATTTTGGAAAAAGGCGATCGCTTTTTTTAAAGGTTCAATTACAGGATAAGCTGATTCTGCCTTCTCAATAGCTGCTTGAGGAATGGGAGAATTGAGCCTTTGCATAGCCAAATCAATTAAATCTCTCGACTCTACCGAGGAATCATTCCATCTGTCA
>JANMEE010000352.1:0-22196 GCA_031376645.1 Dolichospermum sp. OTE_75_concoct_329_sub
ATCAATTGACAATTAAGTTTTTTCCGCGTGCCTTTTGTTAGGTATCAGCAACTTTTTTAGCTTTTGTTGTTCTCGTAATGTATACGCGAACAAAATATTTTTAACTTTACCCCCTATCTCCCCTTAACCGAACAGTATTGCCCTGCGATGCACTGAGCTTGTCGATAGCGAAGCGTGGCGTTAGCCATAGTGTTGCTCGTTCCCTGTTCCCTCTGAATTCCCTTTTGTTTACGGGCTAATTTTTTCTGCTTGCGTTTAAGGTTTTTCTCATGCTTGGCAAGGTGTTTAGGATTATCATATTTAGAAATATTTTCGCCATCAGTGACAACAACAAAGTGTTTTAATCCTAAGTCTGATATCTTATTTTTGATAAGGGACTTACCGCGTAATAGTTAAATTTTTGTATAGCCTAATTTTACTTGGTTTTAGACTCTTTTCTGCTCTTTTGGTGAATTATTCAGGATAAGCAAAGATGAGTCAGCCCAATTATGGCATTTTGATGAAAAATGCGTTGAACGAGATAAATAGTTTACGATCACAACTAGCTGCGGTAGAAGCCCAAAAAAATGAGTCTATTGCCATTGTTGGTATGAGTTGCCGTTTTCCAGGCGGTGCCACTACTCCAGAGCGTTTCTGGGTATTACTGCGCGAGGGTATATCAGCCATTACAGAAATCCCTGCTGATCGCTGGGATGTTGATAAATATTATGATGCTGACCCCACATCGTCCGGGAAAATGCATACTCGTTACGGCGGTTTTCTGAATGAAGTTGATACATTTGAGCCATCATTCTTTAATATTGCTGCCCGTGAAGCCGTTAGCATGGATCCACAGCAACGCTTGCTACTTGAAGTCAGTTGGGAAGCTCTGGAATCCGGTAATATTGTTCCTGCAACTCTTTTTGATAGTTCCACTGGTGTATTTATCGGTATTGGTGGTAGCAACTACAAATCTTTAATGATCGAAAACAGAAGCCGGATCGGGAAAACTGATTTGTATGACTTAAGTGGCACTGATGTGAGTGTTGCTGCCGGCAGGATATCCTATATCCTGGGTTTGATGGGTCCCAGTTTTGTGATTGATACAGCTTGTTCATCTTCTTTAGTCTCGGTTCATCAAGCCTGTCAGAGTCTGCGTCACAGGGAATGTGATCTAGCACTAGCTGGTGGAGTCGGTTTACTCATTGATCCCAATGAAATGATTGGTCTTTCTCAAGGGGGGATGCTGGCACCTGATGGTAGTTGTAAAACATTTGATGCCAATGCAAATGGCTATGTGCGAGGCGAAGGTTGTGGGATGATTGTTCTGAAACGTCTCTCGGATGCAACAGCCGATGGGGATAATATTCTTGCCATCATTCGTGGGTCTATGGTTAATCATGATGGTCATAGCAGTGGTTTAACTGCTCCAAGAGGCCCCGCACAAGTCTCTGTCATTAAGCAAGCCTTAGATAGAGCAGGTATTGCACCGGATGCCGTAAGTTATGTAGAAGCCCATGGTACAGGCACACCCCTTGGTGACCCTATTGAGATGGATTCATTAAACGAAGTGTTTGGTCGGAGAACAGAACCACTTTGGGTCGGCTCAGTTAAGACAAATATTGGTCATTTAGAAGCCGCGTCCGGTATTGCAGGGCTGATTAAGGTTGTCCTGATGCTAAAAAACAAGCAGATTCCTCCTCACTTGCATTTCAAGACACCAAATCCATATATTGATTGGAAAAATCTCCCGGTCGAAATTCCGACCACCCTTCATGCTTGGGATGACAAAACATTGAAGGACAGAAAGCGAATTGCAGGGGTTAGTTCTTTTAGTTTCAGTGGTACTAACGCCCACATTGTGTTATCTGAAGCCCCATCTAACGAACCAATTAGTAATCATGCGGCAGTGGAAAGACCATGGCACTTGCTAACCCTTAGTGCTAAGAATGAGGAAGCGTTGGCTAACTTGGTTGGGCTTTATCAGTCGTTTATTTCTACTACTGATGCAAGTCTTGCCGATATATGCTACACTGCTAACACGGCACGCACCCATTTTTCTCATCGCCTTGCTCTATCGGCTACTTCACACATCCAAATAGAGGCTCTTTTGTCCGCTTATAAGGAAGAGTCGGTGAGTTTGAGCATCAATCAAGGTTGCGTCTTTTCCAAAAGTCGTGCGCCGAAGGTCGCTTTTCTCTTTACAGGTCAAGGTTCACAGTATGTGCAGATGGCTGGAGAACTTTATGAGACCCAGCCTACTTTCCGTAATTGCTTAGATCGCTGTGCCGAAATCTTACAATCCATCTTTTCATCGAGAAACAGCCCTTGGGGAAACCCACTGCTTTCGGTATTATATCCAAAACATGAGTCAAAGGAAATTGACCAGACGGCTTATACCCAACCTGCCCTTTTTGCTGTAGAATACGCCTTAGCACAGATGTGGCGGTCGTGGGGAATCGAGCCAGATATCGTAATGGGTCATAGCATAGGTGAATATGTGGCAGCTTGTGTGGCGGGGATCTTTTCTCTGGAGGATGGTCTCAAACTTGCTGCCGAAAGAGGCCATTTGATGCAGGCACTACCACAAGATGGCGAGATGGTTGCTATATCGGCCTCCCTTGAGGAAGTTCAGGCGGCTATTCAATCTGACCAGCGAGTTGTGATAGCGGCGGTAAATGGACCACGAAGTGTCGTCATTTCGGGCGATCGCCAAGCTGTGCAAGTCTTCACCAACACCTTAGAAGATCAAGGCATCCGGTGCAAGAGACTGTCTGTTTCACACGCTTTCCACTCTCCATTGATGAAACCAATGCAGCAGGAGTTCGCAAAGGTGGCCAGGGAAATCAACTATAGTCCTCCAAAAATAGCTCTTGTCAGTAATCTAACCGGTGACTTGATTTCACCTGAGTCTTCTCTGGAGGAAGGAGCGATCGCTTCCCCTGGTTACTGGGTAAATCATGTGTGCAATCCTGTCCTGTTTGCTGATGGTATTGCAACTATGCAAGCGCAGGATGTCCAAGTCTTCCTTGAAGTTGGCCCAAAACCGACCTTATCAGGACTAGTGCAACAATATTTTGACGAGGTTGCCCATAGCGATCGCCCTGTCACCATTCCCACCTTGCGTCCTAACCAACCCAACTGGCAGACTTTGTTAGAGAGTTTGGGACAACTGTATACGCTTGGTGTCCAAGTAGATTGGGCGGGTTTTGATGGAGATTACGCCAGACGCAACGTAAGTCTACCAACCTATGCTTGGAATCGTCAACGTTATTGGCTAGAAAAACAGGCCGCTCCACTTTTAGAAACAACACAAGTTCGTCCCGCGACTGCCATTGTAGAGCATCTCAAACAAGGCAATGTGCCGGAAATCATGGACCTGTTGGCAGCGACGGATGTACTTTCAGACGAAGCACGGAAATTCCTACCCAGCATCATTGAACTATTGGTTGCAAAACATCGTGAGGAAGCGACACAAAAGCCCATCTACGATTGGCTTTATGAAGTGGTTTGGCAACCGCAGTTGCTGACTGTATCTACCTTACCTGCTGTGGAAACAGAGGGTAGACAATGGCTCATCTTCGCCGATGCTAGTGGACACGGTGAAGCACTTGCTGCTCAATTACGTCAGCAAGGGGATATAATTACGCTTGTCTATGCTGGTCAAAAATATCACTCGGCTAATAATAAACAAAATACCGGGGGGGACATCCCATATTTTCAGATTGATCCGACCCAAAGGGAGGATTATGAAAGGTTGTTTGCTGCTTTGCCTCCACTATATGGTATTGTTCATCTTTGGAGCTTAGATATACTTAGCTTGGATAAAGTATCTAACCTAATTGAAAATGTACAATTAGGTAGTGGCACTCTATTAAATTTAATACAGACAGTCGTGCAACTTGAACCGCCCACCCCTAGCTTGTGGCTCGTGACAAAGAACGCGCAAGCTGTGCGTAAAGACGATAGCCTAGTCGGAGTGCTTCAGTCACCCTTATGGGGTATGGGTAAGGTGATAGCCTTAGAACACCCTGAACTCAACTGTGTATCAATTGACCTTGATGGCGAAGGGCTTCCAGATGAACAAGCCAATTTTCTGGCGGCTGAACTCCGCGCCGCCTCCGAGTTCAGAAATACCACCATTCCCCACGAAAGTCAAGTTGCTTGGCGTAATAGGACTCGCTATGTGTCACGGTTCAAAGGTTATCAGAACCATCCCGCGACCTCATCAAAAATGCCTATTCGACCAGATGCCACTTATTTGATCACGGGCGGCTTTGGTGGTTTGGGCTTGCTTGTGGCTCGTTGGATGGTTGAACAGGGGGCTACCCATCTAGTTCTGATGGGACGCAGCCAACCCAAACCAGCCGCCCAAAAACAACTGCAAGAGATAGCCGCGCTGGGTGCAACAGTGACGGTGGTGCAAGCCGATGTTGGCATCCGCTCCCAAGTAGCTGATGTGTTGGCACAGATTGATAAGGCATATCCTTTGGCTGGTATTATTCATACTGCCGGTGTATTAGACGACGGAATCTTATTGCAGCAAGATTGGGCGCGTTTTAGCAAGGTATTCGCCCCCAAACTAGAGGGAACTTGGCATCTACATACACTGACTGAAGAGATGCCGCTTGATTTCTTTGTTTGTTTTTCCTCAACAGCAGGATTGCTGGGCAGTGGTGGACAAGCTAACTATGCTGCCGCCAATGCCTTTTTAGATGCCTTTGCCCATCATCGGCGAATACAAGGTTTGCCAGCTCTCTCGATTAACTGGGACGCTTGGTCTCAAGTGGGAATGGCGGCACGTCTCCAACAAGCTTCTTCACAAAGCACCACAGTTGGGCAAGATAGTAGCACTTTGGAAATTTCACCAGAACAGGGATTGCAAATCTTTGCCTATCTCCTGCAACAACCATCCGCCCAAATTGCGGCCATTTCTACCGATGGGCTTCGCAAGATGTACGACACAAGCTCGGCCTTTTTTGCTTTACTTGATCTTGACAGGTCTTTCTCTACTACCCAGGAGAAATCTACACTTCCTCATGAAGTTGGCCTTACCTTGCTCGAACAATTGCAGCAAGCTCGGCCAAAAGAGCGAGAGAAAATGTTACTGCGCCATCTACAGACCCAAGTTGCTGCGGTCTTGCGTAGTCCCGAACTGCCCGCAGTTCATCAACCCTTCACTGATTTGGGGATGGATTCGTTGATGTCACTGGAATTGAGGCGGCGTTTGGAAGAAAGTCTGGGGATTCAGATGCCTGCAACGCTTGCATTCGATTATCCTATGGTAGACCGTTTAGCTAAGTTTATACTGACTCAAATATGTATAAATTCTGAGACAGATACCTCAGCAGTTCTCACACCGGATGGAAATGGGGAGGAAAAAGACAGTAATAAGGACAGAAGTACCAGCACTTCCGTTGACTCAAATATTACTTCCATAGCAGAAGATTTATTCGCACTCGAATCCTTACTAAATAAAATAAAAAGAGATCAATAATGAAAATACCTATAACAGCAAACGAAGATGCAGCTACATTACTTCAGCGTGTTGGACTGTCCCTAAAGGAAGCACACCAACAACTTGAGGCAATGCAACGCCGAGCGCACGAACCGATCGCAATTGTGGGGCTGGGACTGCGGTTTCCGGGAGCGGATTCACCACAGACATTCTGGAAACTACTTCAGAATGGTGTTGATATGGTCACCGAAATCCCTAGCGATCGCTGGGCAGTTGATGACTACTATGATCCCCAACCTGGGCGGCCAGGCAAAATGTATATTCGTGAAGCCGCTTTTGTTAATGCGGTGGATAAATTCGATGCCTCGTTTTTTGATATTTCGCCACGTGAAGCGGCCAATATAGATCCCCAGCATAGAATGTTGCTGGAGGTAGCTTGGGAGGCACTCGAAAGGGCTGGCATTGCTCCCAGCCAATTGATGGATAGCCAAACGGGGGTCTTTGTCGGGATGAGCGAAAATGACTATTATACTCACCTAGAAAATACAGGGGATCATCATAATGTCTATGCGGCAACGGGCAATAGCAACTACTATGCTCCGGGGCGTTTATCCTATCTGTTGGGGCTTCAAGGACCTAACATGGTTGTTGATAGTGCCTGTTCCTCCTCCTTAGTGGCTGTACATCTTGCCTGTAATAGTTTGCGGATGGGAGAATGTGATTTGGCACTAGCTGGTGGCGTTCAGCTTATGTTAATCCCAGACCCTATGATTGGGACTGCCCAGTTAAATGCCTTTGCGACCGATGGTCGTAGTAAAACATTTGACGCTGCCGCCGATGGCTATGGACGCGGCGAAGGTTGTGGCATGATTGTACTTAAACGAATAAGTGACGCGATCGCGGCAGACGATCCAATTTTAGCCGTAATCCGCGGTAGTGCAGTCAATCATGGCGGGCGTAGCAGTGGTTTAACTGCCCCTAATAAGCTGTCTCAAGAAGCCTTACTGCGTCAGGCACTACAAAACGCCAAGGTTCAGCCGGAAGCAGTCAGTTATATCGAAGCCCATGGCACAGGGACACAACTGGGCGACCCGATTGAGGTGGGAGCATTAACGACCGTCTTTGGATCTTCTCGTTCAGAACCCTTGTGGATTGGCTCTGTCAAAACTAATATCGGACACCTAGAACCAGCCGCTGGTATTGCGGGGTTAATAAAAGTCATTTTATCATTACAGGAAAAACAGATTCCTCCCAGTCTCCATTTTCAAAACCCTAATCCCTTCATTGATTGGGAATCTTCGCCAGTTCAAGTGCCGACACAGTGTGTACCCTGGACTGGGAAAGAGCGCGTCGCTGGAGTTAGCTCGTTTGGTATGAGCGGTACAAACTGTCATCTAGTTGTCGCAGAAGCACCTGTCCGCCAAAACGAAAAATCTGAAAATGCACCGGAGCGTCCTTGTCACATTCTGACCCTTTCAGCCAAAACCGAAGCGGCACTCAACGCATTGGTAGCCCGTTACATGGCATTTCTCAGGGAAGCGCCCGCCATATCCCTAGCTGATCTTTGTTATAGTGCCAATGTCGGGCGTAATCTTTTTGCCCATCGCTTAAGTTTTATCTCCGAGAACATCGCGCAGTTATCAGAACAATTAGAACACTACCCACAGCAGGCTACAATGCCAACGCAACATAATGTGGTACTAGATAATCAACTCAGCCCTCAAATCGCTTTTCTGTTTACTGGACAAGGTTCGCAGTACATCAACATGGGGCGTGAGCTTTACGAAACTCAGCCTACCTTCCGTCGGATTATGGACGAATGTGACGACATTCTGCATCCATTGTTGGGTGAATCAATTCTGAACATACTCTACACTTCCCCTAGCAAACTTAATCAAACCGTTTATACCCAACCTGCCCTTTTTGCTTTTGAATATGCCCTAGCAAAACTATGGATATCATGGGGCATTGAGCCTGATGTCGTACTGGGTCACAGCGTGGGTGAATATGTAGCCGCTTGTCTGGCGGGTGTCTTTAGTTTAGAAGATGGGTTAAAACTCATTGCATCTCGTGGACGTTTGATGCAAGCCTTACCGCCGGGGAAAATGCTTAGTATCAGAAGCAATGAGATAGTAGTGAAAGCGCTCATCGCGCCTTATAGTGCAGAAGTATCAATTGCAGCAATCAATGGACAGCAAAGCGTGGTGATCTCCGGCAAAGCTGAAATTATAGATAATTTAGCAGCACAGTTTGCATCGGAAGGCATCAAAACACACCTAATCACCGTCTCTCACGCTTTCCACTCGCCAATGATGACCCCCATGCTGAAAGCATTCCGAGACGTTGCCAGCACCATCAGCTATAGGTCACCCAGTTTGTCACTGATTTCTAACGTTACAGGGCAATTGGCAACCGAGGAGGTTGCTACACCTGATTATTGGGTACGTCATGTCCATTCTGCCGTCCGTTTTGCCGATGGTATTGCCACAGTGGCAGAACAGAATACTGACATCCTCCTAGAAGTAGGACCCAAACCAATATTGTTGGGTATGGCAAAGCAGATTCATAGTGAAAACGGTTTAGCTAGTCATCCGCTCATGCTACCCAGCTTGCGCGAAGATGGCAACGATTGGCAGCAGATGCTTTCTACTTGTGGACAACTCGTAGTTAATGGAGTCAAGATTGACTGGGCGGGTTTTGACAAGGATTATTCACGACACAAAATATTGTTGCCCACCTATCCATTTCAGAGAGAACGATATTGGATTGAAAGCTCTGTCAAAAAGCCCCAACAACAGAGGGTGCGCCCAATGTTGGATAAGATGATCCGGCTACCATCAGAGAACAAAGTGGTGTTTGAAACCGAGTTTGGCGTGCGACAGATGCCTCATATCTCCGATCATCAGATCTACGGTGAAGTCATTGTACCAGGGGCAGTATTAGCCTCCTTAATCTTCAATGCAGCACAGGTTTTATACCCAGACTATCAGCATGAATTAACCGATATTGCTTTTTATCAGCCAATTATCTTTCATGACGATGATACGGTGATCGTGCAGGCGATTTTCAGCCCTGATAAGTCACAGGAGAATCAAAGCCATCAAACGTTTCCACCCATGACCTTCCAGATTATTAGCTTCATGCCGGATGATCCCTTAGAGAACAAACCGAAAGTCCATGTCACAGGGTGTCTGAGAATGTTGCGCGATGCCCAACCGCCAACACTCTCCCCGAACGAAATACGTCAGCGTTGTCCACATACCGTAAATGGTCATGACTGGTACAATAGCTTAGTCAAACAAAAATTTGAAATGGGCCCTTCCTTTAGGTGGGTACAGCAACTTTGGCATGGGGAAAATGAAGCATTGACCCGTCTTCACATACCAGATGTGGTCGGCTCTGTATCAGGACATCAACTTCACGGCATATTGCTCGATGGTTCGCTTTCAACCACCGCTGTCATGGAGTACGAGTACGGAGACTCCGCGACCAGAGTTCCTTTGTCATTTGCTTCTCTGCAACTGTACAAACCCGTTACGGGAACAGAGTGGTGGTGCTACGCGAGGAAGATTGGGGAATTCAAATATGACTTCCAGATTATGAATGAGACCGGGGAAACCTTGGTGAAAGCAATTGGCTTTGTACTTCGTGAAGCCTCTCCCGAAAAATTCCTCAGAACAACATACGTACACAACTGGCTTGTAGACATTGAATGGCAAGCTCAATCAACTTCCCTAGTCCCTTCTGATGGCACTATCTCTGGCAGTTGTTTGGTTTTATCAGATCAGCATGGAACAGGGGCTGCATTGGCACAAAGGCTAGACAATGCTGGAGTGCCAATGACCATGATCTATGCGAAGCAGATACTGGACAGTTACGAATTAATATTCCGTACTTTGCCAGATTTACAACAAGTCGTCTATTTATGGGGGTTGGATCAAAAAGAGGATTGTCACCCCATGAAGCAAGCAGAGGATAACTGTACATCGGTGCTATATCTTGTGCAAGCATTACTCAATACCTACTCAACCCCGCCATCCTTACTTATTGTCACCTGTGATGCACAAGCGGTGGTTGAACAAGATCGAGTAAATGGCTTCGCCCAATCATCTTTGTGGGGACTTGCCAAAGTTATCATGCTAGAATACCCAGAATTGTCCTGTGTTTACATGGATGTGGAAGCTGGATATTTACAGCAAGATGTGGCGAACACGATATTTACACAGCTAACAAGAGGCCATCTACCAAAGAACGGAGAAGAGAGTCAGTTGGCTTGGCGCAATGGACAAGCATACGTAGCACGTCTTAGTCAATATAAACCCAAATCCGAACAACTGGTTGAGATCCGCAGCGATCGCAGCTATTTGATCACTGGTGGACGGGGCGGTGTCGGCTTACAAGTCGCAAGGTGGTTAGTGGAAAAGGGGGCTAAACATCTCGTTTTGTTGGGGCGCAGTCAGCCCAGTTCCGAAGTATCTATGGTGTTGGATGAACTAGAATCAGCCGGGGCGCAAATCATTGTGGCTCAAGCTGATATTAGCGATGAGACGGTATTAGCGCAGATTCTGACCAATCTAACCGTACCTCTGTGTGGTGTAATCCACGCCGCAGGAGTGCTTGATGATGCGAGTCTGCTCCAACAAACTCCAGCCAAGCTCAAAAAAGTTCTATTGCCAAAAGCACAGGGGGCTTGGATTTTGCATAAGTTGACTCTGGAGCAGCCACTAGACTTCTTTGTTCTCTTTTCTTCTGCCAGTTCTCTATTAGGTGCGCCAGGGCAGGCCAACTATTCAGCAGCCAATGCGTTCCTAGACGGTTTAGCTGCCTATCGGCGAGGGCGAGGACTCCCCTGTTTGTCTATCTGCTGGGGGGCATGGGATCAAGTCGGTATGGCTGCACGACAAGGGCTACTGGACAAGTTACCGCAAAGAGGTGAAGAGGCCATTCCGTTACAGAAAGGCTTAGACCTCTTCGGCGAATTACTGAACGAGCCAGCCGCTCAAATTGGTGTCATCCCAATTCAATGGACTCGCTTCTTGGATCATCAAAAAGGTAATTTGCCTTTTTATGAAAAGTTTTCTAAGTCTAGCCGGAAAGCGCAGAGTTACGATTCGATGGCGGTCAGTCACACAGAAGATATTCAGAGGAGGCTGAAGCAAGCTGCTGTGCAAGATCGACCAAAATTATTAGAAGTGCATCTTCGCTCTCAAGTCGCTCAACTGTTAGGAACAAACGTGGCAGAACTACCAAATGAAGAAGGGGTTGGTTTTGTTACGTTAGGTCTTGACTCGCTCACCTCTATTGAACTGCGTAACAGTTTACAACGCACATTAGATTGTTCATTGCCTGTCACCTTTGCCTTTGACTACCCAACCATAGAAATAGCGGTTAAGTACCTAACACAAGTTGTACTTGCACCAATGGAAGACGCAGCACCGCAGCAAACAGACTCTTTATCAGCAATATTCACAGATACTTCGTCTATCGGGACAATTATTGACAACGAAACAGATGTGTTAGACAGCGAAATGCAAAGTGATGAAGATGAATCTTTGTCTACACTTATACAAAAATTATCAGCACATTTGAATTAGGCGTGATCAATAATTACACATTGTGGAAGTGAGCATACAAGTAAAGGACAAATGAATGAACGCTTTGTCAGAAAATCAGGTAACTTCTATAGTCAAGAAGGCATTGAATAAAATAGAGGAGTTACAAGCCGAACTTGACCGTTTAAAATACGCGCAACGGGAACCAATCGCCATTATTGGGATGGGCTGTCGCTTTCCTGGTGCAGACACACCTGAAGCTTTTTGGAAATTATTGCATAATGGGGTTGATGCTATCCAAGAGATGCCAAAAAGCCGTTGGGATATTGACGACTATTATGATCCCACGCCAGCAACACCCGGCAAAATGTATACACGTTTTGGTGGTTTTCTCGACCAAATAGCAGCCTTCGACCCTGAGTTCTTTCGCATTTCTACCCGTGAGGCAATCAGCTTAGACCCTCAACAGAGGTTGCTTCTGGAAGTGAGTTGGGAAGCCTTAGAACGGGCTGGGCTGACAGGCAATAAACTGACTACACAAACAGGTGTCTTTGTTGGCATCAGTGAAAGTGATTATCGTGATTTGATTATGCGTAATGGTTCTGACCTAGATGTATATTCTGGTTCAGGTAACTGCCATAGTACAGCCAGCGGGCGTTTATCTTATTATTTGGGACTTACTGGACCCAATTTGTCCCTTGATACAGCCTGTTCGTCCTCTTTGGTTTCTGTGGCATTGGCTGTCAAGAGCCTACGTCAACAGGATTGTGATTTGGCATTGGCGGGTGGTGTACAGATACAAGTGATACCAGATGGCTTTATCAAAGCCTGTCAATCCCGTATGTTGTCGCCTGATGGACGGTGCAAAACATTTGATGTCCAGGCAGATGGTTATGCCCGTGCTGAGGGGTGTGGGATGGTAGTTCTCAAACGCCTATCCGATGCCATTGCTGACAATGACAATATCCTAGCCTTGATTCGTGGTGCCGCAGTCAATCATGATGGCTACACGAGTGGCTTAACCGTTCCTAGTGGTCCCTCACAACAGGCGGTGATCCAACAGGCATTAGCGGATGCTGGACTACACCCAGATCAAATCAGCTATATTGAGGCACATGGCACAGGTACGTCCTTAGGCGATCCTATTGAAATGGGTGCGATTGGGCAAGTCTTTGGTCAACGCTCACAGCCGATTGTTGTCGGTTCGGTAAAGACGAATATTGGTCATGCTGAAGCTGCTGCTGGCATTGCTGGTCTCATCAAGGTTGTACTCTCAATGCAGCACGGTGAAATCCCAGCAAACTTACACTTCGACCAGCCAAGTCCTTATATTGACTGGGATCAATTACCAGTCAGTATCCCAACAGAAACAATACCTTGGTCTACTAGCGATCGCTTTGCAGGAGTCAGTAGCTTTGGCTTCAGTGGCACAAACTCTCATATCGTACTAGAGGCAGTCCCAAACATAGAGCAACCTACTGATGATATTAATCAAACGCCGCATATTTTGACCTTAGCTGCAAAAACACCCGCAGCCCTGCAAGAACTGGCTCAGCGTTATGCGACTCAGATAGAGACCTCTCCCGATGTTCCTCTGGGGGACATTTGTTTCACGGCACACATAGGGCGTAAACATTTTAAACATAGGTTTGCGGTAGTTACGGAATCTCAAGAGCAACTGCGTTTGCAATTGGAAGCATTTGCACAATCAGGGGGTGGGGGGCGAGAAGTCAAATCGCTACCAAAGATAGCCTTTCTTTTTACAGGTCAAGGCTCACAGTATGTGGGAATGGGTCGTCAACTTTACGAAAACCAACCTACCTTCCGAAAAGCACTCGCCCATTGTGATGACATCTTGCGTGCTGGTGCATATTTCGACCGATCACTACTTTCGATTCTCTACCCAGAGGGGAAATCAGAAGCCATTCACCAAACCGCTTATACTCAGCCCGCGCTTTTTGCTCTTGAGTATGCGATCGCTCAGTTGTGGCACTCCTGGGGTATCAAACCAGATATCGTGATGGGGCATAGTGTAGGTGAATACGTCGCCGCTTGTGTGGCGGGCATATTTTCTTTAGAGGATGGGCTGAAACTAATTGCTACTCGTGGTCGTCTGATGCAATCCCTACCTCAAGACGGAACGATGGTTTCTTTTTTGGCAAGTGAAGCTCGTATCCAGGAAGCTATTACACCTTACCGAGATGATGTGTCAATCGCAGCGATAAATGGGACAGAAAGCGTGGTTATCTCTGGCAAACGCACCTCTGTGATGGCAATTGCTGAACAACTCGCCACCGTTGGCATCAAGACACGCCAACTGACGGTTTCCCATGCCTTCCATTCACCACTTATGACACCCATCTTGGATGAGTTCCGCCAGGTGGCAGCCAGTATCACCTATCACCAGCCCAAGTTGCTACTTGTCTCCAACGTCTCCGGGAAAGTGGCCGGCCCTGAAATCACCAGACCAGATTACTGGGTACGCCATGTCCGTGAGGCAGTGCGCTTTGCCGATGGAGTGAGGACGCTGAATGAACAAGGTGTCAATATCTTTCTGGAAATCGGTTCTACCGCTACCCTGTTGGGCATGGCACTGCGAGTAAACGAGGAAGATTCAACTGCCTCAAAAGGAACTTCGTCTTGCTACCTGCCCAGTTTACGGGAAAGCCAGAAGGATTGTCAGCAGATGTTCACTAGTCTGGGTGAGTTGTACGTACATGGATATGATATTGATTGGGGTGCATTTAATCGGGGATATCAAGGACGCAAGGTGATATTGCCAACCTATCCGTTTCAGCGACAACGTTATTGGCTTCCCGACTCTAAGTTGGCACAAAGTTCCGATTTAGATACCTTTCAAGCTCAGAGCAGCGCATCATCACAAAATCCTAGCGCGGTGTCCACTTTACTGATGGAATATTTGCAAGCAGGTGATGTCCAATCTTTAGTTGGGCTTTTGGATGATGAACGGAAACTCTCTGCTGCTGAACGAATTGCACTACCCAGTATTTTGGAGTTTTTGGTAGAGGAACAACAGCGACAAATAAGCTCAACCACAACTCCTCAAACAGTTTTACAAAAAATAAGTCAAACTTCCCATGAGGACAGATATGAAATATTGAAGAACCTGATTAAATCTGAAATCGAAACGATTATCAGAAGTGTTCCCTCTGATGAACAAATGTTTTTTGACTTAGGAATTGATTCCTTGATGGCGATCGAACTGCGTAATAAGCTCTGTTCTGCTATAGGGTTGGAACTGCCAGTGGCAATAGTATTTGACCATCCCACGATTAAGCAGTTAACTAACTTCGTACTGCACAGAATTGTGCTGCAGGCAGACCAAAAGGACGTTCCCACCGAATCCTTGTTTGCTTCTAAACAGGAGATATCAGTTGAGGAGCAGTCTTTTGCAATTACCAAGCTGGGCTTATCCCCTGCTTCCCACTCCCTGCATCTTCCTCCATGGACGGTTAGACCTGCGGTAATAGCAGATGTCACAAAACTAAGCCAACTTGAAAGAGAGGCCTATGGCTGGATCGGAGAAGGAGCGATCGCCCCTCCCCATCTCATTGCCGATCGCATCAATTTACTCAACAGTGGTGATATGCCTTGGTTCTGGGTAATGGAGCGATCAGGAGAGTTGGGCGCGTGGCAGGTGCTACAACCGACATCTGTTGATCCATATACTTATGGAACTTGGGACGAAGTAACTGACCAAGGCAGACTGCAAGCAACCTTCGACCCAAGTGGACGCAATGTGTATATTGTCGCGGGTGGGTCTAGCAACCTCCCCACGGTAGCCAGCCACCTCATGACGCTTCAGAGTTTATTGATGCTGCGGGAAACTGGTCGTGACACAATCTTTGTCTGTCTGGCAATGCCAGGTTATGCCAAATACCACAGTCAAACAGGAAAATCACCGGAAGAGTATATTGCGCTGACTGACGAGGATGATATCCCAATGGACGAGTTTATTGCACTTTCTGTCTACGACTGGCCTGTTACCCCATCGTTTCGTGTTCTGCGAGACGGTTATCCACCTGACCGAGATTCTGGTGGTCACGCGGTTAGTACGGTTTTCAAGCTAAATGATTTCGATGGAGCGATCGAAGAAACATATCGTCGTATTATCCGCCATGCCGATGTGCTTGGTCTCGAAAGAGGCTAAATTTCAGGCGTTGGTGAATAGAAAGTATGAATTTTTCTCACGCAGAGACGCTCCAGGTACAGAGAGGAGCGGTCTGAGACATGGAATTTTTGATTTTCATACTTGAATTCTGTAACGCCAAATTTCAACTATACTTGATGGTGCAAATAATATGTATATGGCAATAAGCTACATATCTATGTGTCACTAATCGCCATAATAGATTAATAAAAGGTCTTATGAATAAAAAACAGGTAGACACATTGTTAATACACGCTCATCTTTTTACTATGCAGGGAAATGGCGTGGGATATATTGCGGATGGGGCAATTGCGGTTGAGGGTAGCCGGATCGTAGCAGTTGATTCGACAGAGGCTTTACTGAGTCAGTTTGAAGGAAATAAAACAATTAATGCTGTAAATTGTGCGGTATTGCCTGGACTAATTGATGCTCACATACATACGACTTGTGCTATTCTGCGTGGAGTGGCACAGGATGTAACCAATTGGCTAATGGACGCGACAATTCCTTATGCACTTCAGATGACACCCGCAGTAAATATAGCCGGAACGCGCTTGAGTGTACTCGAAGGGCTGAAAGCAGGAACAACCACATTCGGCGATTCTGAGACTCCTTACCCGCTCTGGGGAGAGTTTTTCAAGGAAATTGGGGTACGTGCTATTCTATCCCCCGCCTTTAACGCCTTTCCACTAGATTGGTCGGCATGGAAGGAGGGAGACCTCTATCCCTTCGATATGAAGGCAGGACGACGTGGGATGGAAGAGGCTGTGGATTTTGCCTGTGCATGGAATGGAGCCGCAGAGGGACGTATCACCACTATGTTGGGACTACAGGCGGCGGATATGCTACCACTGGAGATCCTACACGCAGCTAAAGAGATTACCCAACGGGAAGGCTTAATGCTGCATATTCATGTGGCCCAGGGAGATCGAGAAACAAAACAAATTGTCAAACGATATGGTAAGCGTCCGATCGCATTTCTAGCTGAGATTGGCTACTTGGACGAACAGTTGCTCGCGGTTCACCTCACCGATGCCACAGATGAAGAAGTGATACAAGTAGCCAAAAGTGGTGCTGGCATGGCACTCTGTTCGGGCGCTATTGGCATCATTGACGGTCTTGTTCCGCCCGCTCATGTTTTTCGACAAGCAGGCGGTTCCGTTGCGCTCGGTTCTGATCAAGCCTGTGGCAACAACTGTTGTAACATCTTCAATGAAATGAAGCTGACCGCCTTATTCAATAAAATAAAATATCATGATCCAACCATTATGCCAGCGTGGGAAGTCTTACGGATGGCGACCATTGAAGGAGCGCGGGCGATTGGTTTAGATCACAAGATTGGCTCGCTGGAAGTGGGCAAAGAAGCCGACTTGATCTTAGTAGACCTCAGTTCCCCTAACCTCTCGCCCACCCTGCTCAACCCTATTCGTAACCTTGTACCTAACTTGGTGTATGCTGCTTCAGGACATGAAGTTAAAAGCGTCATGGTGGCGGGAAAACTTTTAGTGGAAGACTACCAAGTCCTCACGGTAGATGAGTCCGCTATTCTCGCTGAAGTGCAAGTACAAGCTCAACAACTCTGCCAACGTGTGACCGCTGACCCCATTCACAAAAAGATGGTGTTAATGGAAGCGATGGCTAAGGGTAAATTATAGATACAGGCTTATCTGCAACAAAATTTCTGAATCAAACCTGGAGGGGCAAACCAATGACCATATATGAAAATAAGTTGAGTAGTTATCAAAAAAATCAAGATGCCATAATATCTGCAAAAGAACTCGAAGAATGGCATTTAATTGGACTTCTAGACCATTCAATAGATGCGGTAATAGTACCGAATTATTTTCTTGAGCAAGAGTGTATTACAATTTCAGAGCGAATCAAAAAGAGTCAATATTTTCATGCTTATCCCGGTCACCCATCAGTTAGTCGCTTGGGACAAGAACTGTTTGAATGTGGTGAAAGTGAGATCGAATTAGCAAAGCAGCAAGAAAAAGCACTCACATTAATTAAAGAAATGCGGAGGCTGGTACATCCATATATAAGTCCAATTGATAGGCTGAGAATTGAACTTGATGATATTTGGAGATGTGGCTGTAATTTAGCGAAACTTGGTGATAAAAAAGTATTTGCTGGGGTAGTTAGAGAGCATCAAGAGGATAGTCCCGGTCAACCACATTGTGATGTAATGGGATGGGGTTTTCTCGAATCCTATAAAGATAAACCGAATCTCATCAATAACATTGCGGCAAATGTATATTTGAAAATGCCTGAATCAGGGGGAGAAACAATACTCTGGGATGAATGGCCAACCCAAAGCGAATACAAAAATGGTGAATATAGTATAGTACATAACACAGATGTTCCAGATAGTGTTAGTTTTGATAGCACAAAAATCGCACAACCAAAACTTGAGATCCAACCGAACCAGGGAGATTTAATTCTCTTCAATTCCATGAGAATTCATGCGGTGAAAAAGATAGAAACTGGTGTACGTATGACATGGGGATGTTTGATTGGATACTCTGGAACTGATAAACCGCTTGTTATTTGGACTTAATATAGCGTTTCCATTTGAGTCGTGGAAAAATATTGTCGTGACCCTACAGGTTACGGTTTTCACAAATCGTTTGGAAATGCTATAAGTAGTCGTGCAAAATAAATTTGGTTCTACCGCTCCCTTTATAATATTTTGGAATAGATATGGCGTAAACCCTTGCCCTGATTAGGTTTTAGTCTTTAATATACTCAAAAATAGGCGATAGCGAAGCGCTCCGTAGGAATCACTATTAATTTAGATAAAACCCATATACAGCAATGGTTTTGGGCATCTAAAAGGGATATTTAATCACAATAGGAGCGGTAGAACCATAAAAAGCAGTCACCCTATAATTAGCTTTATGTCTCGAGAGAGCCTGGGCTTATACTGTCTTCATATTTTTATTATTAAAACTGCTGTGAGCTTGTCTCAGAAATTTATTGGCAGAATAGATGGAACAAATATTTGTTTTGCTTCCCTGGTGGATGTTTTAGTTATTCTTGCTATTTGTTATCCTTTATCTCACCTGTGGAACGAGATACAAAAAGCAATCAGCAATCAGGGTAAACGCATCTAAATATTCTAGAAAAAACCTACAAAGTATGTGAGAGTAAGCTGATTAAAACTCTGCTATTGGGGGATAAAAGGATCTATCACCTCACATTTAATTTATCAATGACCTTTAATCCGTCCCTACCTCCAATTTTTCAGCTACCATCTGTTGACTGGTTTTTTCTATAGTCAAAGTCAAGGCACGAGAAGCTTCTAAAGCTGGAATAGATACACTATTATTCTCAACTACACTCTCAAATGTCTTAGGTAACTGTGCCCCAAACATCAGCATTCCAATGGCGTTGAACAAAAAGAAAGCCAACCACAAGATATGGTTACTCTCAAATTTAACAGCGGCTACATCCGCAGGTAAAAATCCTACACCAAACGCGATTAAGTTAACATTGCGGAGAGTATGCCCTTGAGCCAAACCCAAGAAGTACCCACATAGTATGCAACATACTGAATTGCATACTAGGACAAGTACCAACCAGGGAATAAAAATATCAATATTCTCAATAATTTCTGCGTGGTTGGTTAACAACCCAAAAACATCATCGGGAAATAGCCAACACGCTCCGCCGAAAACCAGACTCACTAGCAGAGCCATTCCCACAGAAACTTTTGCCAGAGGTGCTAACTGTTCTGTGGCTCCTTTCCCTTTAAAATTTCCTGCCAGAGTTTCTGTACAGAATCCCAATCCTTCAACAATGTAGATGCTCAAAGCCCATATCTGTAAGAGCAAGGCATTTTGAGCGTAGATAATTGTCCCCATTTGTGCCCCTTCGTAGTTAAACGTTAAGGCGGTAAACATACAAACTAAATTGCTGATAAAGATGTTTCCATTGAGAGTTAAGGTGGAGCGTATAGCTTTTATGTCCCAAATTTTTCCAGCTAATTCTTTTACCTCTTGCCACGGGATTTCTTTGCAGACAAAAAACAATCCCACCAATAGGGTGAGATATTGACTTGCAGCAGAAGCTACTCCTGCCCCCATGCTCGACCAGTCTAAGTGGATAATAAACAAGTAGTCGAGTGCGATATTGGCAGCATTGCCCACAACCGACAACAACACAACTAAGCCATTTTTTTCCCGTCCCAGAAACCAGCCAAGCAGGACAAAGTTGAGCAAAATGGCAGGCGCTCCCCAACTCTGGGTGTTAAAATACGCTTGAGCTGAAGACTTCACCTCTGGGGCGACATCTAGTATAGAAAACCCCAACACCCCCAACGGGTACTGTAACAGTATGATCGCCACCCCCAACACCAGAGCAATTAAACCATTAAGCAGTCCCGCCAACAGTACGCCCTCTCGGTCATCTCGTCCGACTGCTTGTGCTGTTACCGCAGTGGTACCCATTCGTAAAAACGATAAAACAAAGTAGAGAAAGTTAAGCAGGTTTCCAGCAAGGGCTACTCCAGCTAGGTAGTGGATTTCCGAAAGATGACCTAAGAACATGATACTGACTAAATTAGCCAGTGGTACCATAATATTCGATAGGACGTTGGTAAGAGCTAGTCGGAAGTAGCGGGGTATAAAGTCATACTGGCTTGGAAACGTCAGGCTCATAAGATTAATTTGACAGTGTTATTCGCAATTTGAGACAGGCTTTTTCGTCTACTTTCCCCTAATAGTACCCCAATATATTTCCTAAACTCCCTTTTTTGGGCTTGATATGTCCAGAGAACATCAAAGCCTTTACCCCATCTATCGAAGCATGGCGGCATGGCGGCGGCATGGGTCAGTTTTTATAGAACCCATTTGATATCTTTTTGGCGATTGAGTAGAATCAACAGAAATTAGGAGCAAGAACAAGGAAGAGAATGAGAGTTATTCGTTACTGTCACTAAGTTTTCGCCACCTTTAAATTCACTTCTTGAAACCCTTGCTAGAAGGGAGTCGCAAAATGGGATTATATAAATGGCGAAAACTTCGTGACACTAACAAAGGGCAATCTGGATTTGTGCCTGTTGCTGCTAGGTGGGTGATTGAAAGATAAAATGCTTGGGTTGAAAGATGTAAAAGTTTGGTCAAAAATTTCGACCGCACACTCGAACGTTCCAATGTCAAGGTCAACCTATGTTTTATTCGACTAATGCTCAAACGGTTATCTATCACAAATACCGTCTGAAAAGATATCAAATGGGTTCTATAAGAGAGTTTTAACAATATAAATAAAAGACTTTTGACAACCAGACTGGGTATTACTTAGTTTCAGTCTTTCATCTCAAGTTTACGTTATTCTGAAGCGAACATGAATCTTATAACAACAAAAAAACAGGTAGATACATTAGTGATACACGCTCATCTCTTTACCATGCAGGGAAATGGTGTGGGATATATTGCAGATGGGGCACTTGCGGTTGAGGGTAGCCGTATTGTAGCAGTTGATTCGACGGAGGCTTTGCTGAGTCATTTTGAGGGCAGAAAGGTTATTGAGTCCGCGAATTGTGCCGTCTTGCCTGGGCTGATTAATGCTCACGTAGACACAAGTTTGGTGCTGATGCGTGGGGCGGCGCAAGATGTAACTAATTGGCTAATGGACGCGACCATGCCTTATTTTGCTCACATGACACCCGTGGCGAGTATGACTGCAACACGCTTAAGGGTGGTAGAAGAGTTGAAAGCAGGCACAACAACATTCTGTGACAATAAAATTATTAGCCCCCTGTGGGGCGAATTTTTCGATGAAATTGGTGTACGGGCTAGTTTAGCTCCTATGTTCGATGCACTCCCACTGGAGATGCCACCGCTTCAAGACGGGGAGCTTTATCCCTTCGATATCAAGGCGGGACGGCGGGCGATGGCAGAGGCTGTGGATTTTGCCTGTGGGTGGAATGGGGCAGCAGAGGGGCGTATCACTACCATGTTAGGAATGTATTCGCCAGATATGATGCCGCTTGAGATGCTACGCGCAGCCAAAGAGATTGCTCAACGGGAAGGCTTAATGCTGCATTTTCATGTAGCGCAGGGAGATCGGGAAACAGAGCAAATCGTTAAACGATATGGTAAGCGTCCGATCGCATTTCTGGCTGAGATTGGCTACTTGGATGAACAATTGCTGGCAGTTCACCTGACAGATGCCACCGATGAAGAGGTGATACAAGTAGCCAAAAGTGGCGCTGGCATGGTACTCTGTTCGGGAATGATTGGCACTATTGACGGTATCGTGCCGCCCGCTCATGTGTTTCGGCAAGCAGGCGGACCCGTTGCGCTAGGCAGCAGCTACAATAATATTTTCCATGAGATGAAGCTGACCGCCTTATTCAACAAAATAAAATATCACGATCCAACCATTATGCCGGCTTGGGAAGTCTTACGGATGGCTACCATCGAAGGAGCGCGGGCGATTGGTTTAGATCACAAGATTGGCTCTCTTGAAGTTGGCAAAGAAGCCGACCTGATCTTAATAGACCTCAGCACCCCTAACCTCTCACCCACCCTGCTTAACCCCATTCGTAACCTTGTACCTAATTTCGTGTACGCTGCTTCAGGACATGAAGTTAAAAGTGTCATGGTGGCGGGAAAACTGTTATTGGAAGACTACCAAGTCCTCACAGTAGATGAGTCTGCTATCATTGCTGAAGCACAATTGCAAGCCCAACAGATTTCTCAATGCGTAGCATCTGACCCTATCCACAAAAAAATGGTGCTGATGGAGGCGATGGCAAGGGGTCAATTGTAGGAATGGTCTTGAGTTATCTAGTAAGCTAAGTTGCCAACTAACAATTAAAAATACGAAGCAGGTGATAAGGCAGAATTACAGCAGGTTGTCTTTCGGATCGCTCGTTGGATCTTTGTACCCCACATTCCGCAGATACTAAAGCAAATTTAAGAATTAAAAATTTAGAGGAAGTAAAGCCTGAAAAGATTGCTAGGCAATCTTTTCAGGCTTTTATTTGATAAAATAATAAACGTCAAATAGAGAAGAGAAAAACCATGAA